>PMLO01000106.1:12050-15076 GCA_003158895.1 Propionibacteriaceae bacterium | reverse complement strand
GACCCGTGGGTCAGCCAGTTGCCGTAGCAGATCTCCGAGACCTTGAGGCCGGAGTCACCGAGGTAACGGAACTTCATGCGTGCACGTTCTTCGCGGCCTCGGCAGTGGGCTCCTCGACTTCGGCATCTTCTGCCTCGTCGTCCTCGTACTCCTCTTCGTCGTCCTCGTCGTACTCGTCCTCGTCGTCGTACTCGTCCTCGTCGAGGTCGGCCTCGCCCTCCTCGGGCGCCTCGACGGCGTCGGTCGGGTCAGCGACCTTCGTCGCCGCGACCGCCGCTACGGCCTCCGGCTCGGGCTCGGCAAAGGGATTCCCGATCGAGGAGCCGCCGAGGGTGGCGAGCATCTGCCGGACGTTCGTGAGCTGTGCGGTGATGGAGTCACGACGCGACGTGGCGGCCTGCAGCTCCCGCTCGGTCTCGCGGCGTACCTTCTCCGCGTTCGCCTTGGCACTGGTGATGTGCTGGGCAGCCTCCTCGTGCGCGGCCTTGAGGTGCGCCTCGGCCTGGGCACGGGCCTCGGCCAGGGTGCGCTCAGCCTCCGTCTCGCTGGCCGTCTGACGCTCCCGCGCGATGTTCATCGCGTTCTCGTGAGCCTGCATGGCCACCGTGAACTCGGCGGCGGACTTGTCGCGGCGATCGGCGAGCGTCTTCTCGAAGTCAGCAGCGGCAGCCGCGGCACGGGCGCGCTGGTGCTCGTACACGGCTTCGGCCTCTTCGCGACGGGTCGTCGCCTCGCGGTCGGCGTTGTCGAGGATCTCGTCGGCCTGCTGGCGAGCTGCTTCGACGATCTTGGCGGCGTCGGCGTCAGCCTTGCTCCGGGTCTCGGCCGCGTAGCGGTCGGCGGCGGTCCGCGCCTGCTCGGCCGCGGCCGTCGAGTCCTTCGTGAGCGAGTCCGCCTCGGCCTTCGCCTTCGTGACGAGGTCCTTGGCCTCGTCACCGGCGAGGGACAGGATCTTGCCGACCCGCGTGCCGAAGTCGGCGAACGTGGGCTGCGCCTGCTGTGCCTGCTCGGACGCGAGGAGCGCGGAACGCTGCTTCTCGGAGGTGAGCCCCTCCTCGAGCGCCGCGACCTGCGTCTGGAGCTTCGTCACGTTGACACCGTGAGTGGCTGCCTCGGAACGGGCCTGCTCGAGCGCCTTGCGCAGGTCGCCGAGCGCCTTGTCAACCTCATTCGGCTCGTAGCCGCGCATGACCGTACGGAAAGCGGGGTTCACCTGGGACATCATTCCTCTTCCATTGAGTACTGACTGGCTGTCGTGGTGCGGGTTCCGGGTTCGTCAGGGACGGCGAGCGCCTCGATGACGCCGGAGAGGTGGCCTAGTTGTGCATTGATGTCGTCGCGTCGACGCGCGAGCGTAGCGACTTCGGCGCGCGCCTTGTCGAGCTGCGCACGCGCTTCTGTACGTGCCTGGTCGGCATCGATCCTCGCCTTGGCGAGCATCGCGATCGCCTCTTCCCGCGTCGCCCGTACGGACTCGTACGTCTCCCGCTGGAGCGCCTCGAGGTCCGCGGCGGCACGTTCGCGGATGAGCTTGGCACCCGACTCGGCGTCGGCCAGACGGCGCTTCGCGCGCTCCTCCTGGGCCTTCGCCTCGGACCGGGCGGTCTCGAGCAGCCGCTCCGCCTCTTCCTCGGCGCGCTGTCGGGTCTGTACGGCGTCCTTCTCGGCGGCGTCCAGCAGCGCGTGGGCGCGAGCCTGTACGTCCTCGGCGGTCGCCTGAGCCTCGGACACGACGGCGAGTCCGCGGTGATCAGCGGAGGTCAGCAGCATCTGCGTCCGCTGTCGCACCGTCCGTACGTGGTCCGTGAGCTGCTGGTGGAGCTGCTTGCGAACGGCTTCGGTCTCGGCCTCGGCGGTCGCCTTGAACTCAGCCATCGCCTGCTGGGTCCACGCCATGTGCGCCGCGGCCGACGCCAGCTGCTCGTCGGCGGNNCGCGACGTAGGCCTCGTGATCGCTGAGGCGCTGCGCCACCTGAGCGTCAGTCTGGGCATGGGTCCTGACGACGTGCTCGTCAAGGTCCCGGCGACGCTGCACCTCTTCGGCCTCCCACGCCTCCGTTTTCGCCGTGAGGTCGGCATCGACTCCTTCGGCGTACGTGGCGAGGCGGTCGCGCACCTCTTCCACGGCGCGGGCCGCGTTCTCGTGCAGCGTGTCGGACGTGCTTTTGGCATCGGTGAGGATGCGCTCGGCCTCGGCACGTGCCAGGGCAACGACCTCGGCGGCGGTGCGCTCAGCGGTACGGGTGATCAGGCCTGCCTGCGCCGAGGCGTCCTCGAGGAGGGTGACGGCGTCGCGTCTCGCCTCGTCCAGACGGGCTGTCGCGGCCGTCGCTGCTGTCTCCGCATGGGACTGCTTCTCGGCTGCCGTACGTAGCAGGTTGTCGTTGAGATCCCGGTTTCGGGCAAGCTCAGCACGCATCGCTTCCGCGTCGGCTTGGGCTTCGGCCCGCAACTGATCGGCGAGATTCTGAGCCTGTGTCAGGATTTCAGTCGCCTGCCGCGTGACCTCGATCCCAGCCGGCTGGACTACTTCCCGCGCAGCATGGTCGAGCACCCGTACATGATCCTTCCCTCGCTAGTGGCACCGCAAGCCGGGGTCGGGGTAATCCCATGCACTGATCGAGACTTNNGCCTCGTTGCTCGGTCTTTGTGCCCTGCGAGAGAATCGACACCATGGCCCAGTTCACGTCGACCGTCTATCAGAACGAGTTCCTTCCCGACGGCGGCACCGATGTCAACGCGATCGTGACGATCGACTGCGTGGGCGCGGGCGCAGCGGGGCAGACCGGATCCGGTGCTGCTGGCGAGGTCATCATCGTCGACACGTCCGGGTCGATGGGTGAGACCAACATGCGGGCGGCGAAGCAGGCCGCCATGGTTGCCGTCGACGCGATCCTCGATGGCACGTTCTTCGCGATCATCGCGGGCAACCACAAGGCGTACTTGGCATATCCCATGGTGCAGACCGGCCCCGGCATGGTGCAGATGAACCCGCAGACCCGGCGCCAGGCCAAGGATGCGATCAG
>PMLO01000106.1:0-11995 GCA_003158895.1 Propionibacteriaceae bacterium | reverse complement strand
GACTGCCGCGGCGTCGGCGTCGACTGGAAGGTCGAGGAGATCCGCAAGATCGCCCAGGCGCTGCTCGGCTCGGTCGACATCATCCCGTCAGGCATGGACATGCCCGCGGTGTTCGGTGACCTCATGCACAAGGCGATGGGCCGCGGTGTCGCTGATGCCCAGCTGCGCGTGTGGGTGCCGCAGGGAGCGCAGGTCCTGTTCGTACGACAGGTGTCGCCCACCGTCGAGGACCTCACGGGCCGTGGGGCGCCGATCAACCCCTTGACCCAGTCGTACCCGACCGGTTCCTGGGGCGACGAGTCCCGCGACTACCACCTCTCTGTACGGCTGCCGGCGAAGGCGGTCGGGCAGGAGCAGCTCGCGGCGCGTGTCCAGCTGAGCCTCGGACCGACCGTCGTCACGCAGGGCCTGGTCAAGGCCCGCTGGTCGAACGACCCGACCTTGACGACGAGGATCAGCCCGGAGGTCGCCCACTACACAGGACAGACCGAGCTCGCGACGGCGATCCAAGAGGGGCTCGCGGCCAAGGCCGCCGGTGACGACCGTACGGCGACGACCAAGCTCGGCCGTGCGATCCAGCTCGCGGCCCAGACCGGCAACGAGGAAGCCACCTCGAAGCTGCGCAAGGTGGTCGACGTCCAAGACGCGGGCACCGGTACGGTCCGGCTCAAGCGGCAGGTCGAGAAGGCCGACGAGATGGCGCTCGACACGGCGTCCACCAAGACGACAAGGATCCGCGGCTGATGGCCGGTATCTGCGAGAACGGCCATCGCTCGACGACCGACGACTACTGCGACGTGTGCGGCGTCCCGGTACATCCCGCGCCCTCGGTCGGCCCGGCACCCCAGGTCGTCGCATCAACGACCCAGAAGTGCCCCAACTGCGGCGCATCCAACCCGGCCGATGCGCTGTTCTGCGAGGCGTGCGGCTATGACTACACGACCGGTACGCTCCCGCGCTCCGACGTCGCCGGGATGCTCGGACTGCGTCGTGATCCGGTACCGGCGGAGGCAGTACCGGTGGGCGCTCCGCTGGCCGCCCCCCTTGTGACGGCGACGCCGTCGTACCCGGGCGCCTCCTTGGCAACCCCCGTCGCCGCGTCGAGCCCTTCCGACCTCGACGAGCCGTCCGCGCCGCCGATCGTTCCCGTCAGCGAGCCCGTGGCGAGCGAGAGCGAGTCTGTCGCCGACGTCCCCGCGGAGCCGGTGCCGAGCGAGCCGGCCGGCGACGAGCCCGTACAGGCCCTGACCCCTCCGGCGCCTGACCAGGCTCCGGAGGGTGCGACGCCCATGGACCAGGAGGAGCCGACGCGGGGCCGTCCGGCACCGCGCCGCGAGTCGTACGTCGCCGAGATCTGGATCGACCCCGACTGGTACGAGGTGCAGGAGACCGACGAGCCCATGCCGTCCGTCGCGCTGCCCGCGACGGTCGTGCTCGGCGTCGACAATCTCATCGGCCGCGCATCGGCGAGCCGCAACATCCACCCCGAGGTGGACTGCGGCATCGACTCCGGCGTGAGCCGCCGCCAGTCGCGGTTGTCCACGGACAACACCCGCTGGTACGTGGAGGACCTCGGCTCGGCCAACGGCACGTTCGTCGGTCCAGCGGCGGGACCGCTGCCCACGACGCCGATCCAGGGTCGGTACGAGCTCGGGCCGGACGACCGCATCTACGTCGGCGCCTGGACCCGTATCGTCGTCCGGAAGGCGTCCAAGGACGAGGTCGACTCGCTCAGCTGAGGCCCGGTCGCCTCGGTCCTTCGGCCCGTGGCGAACAGAGGCGGGTCCTGGGTGATGCGTGTGGCAGTCTGGCAGCCGGGGCAAGGCATGCCAGCCGCCCGACGAGGAGGACGCCGTGGAGATCAAGGTCGGGATTACGCACGTGAACCGCGAGGTTGCCGTCGAGTCGGAGAGCACCCCCGAAGAGATACAAGCGGCGCTCACCGAGGCGATCGCCAGCGGCGGGTTCCTCACCCTGATCGACGACAAGGGCCGCAAGGTCCTCATCCCCGCGGCTGGCATCGCCTACGTCGACCTCGGCGCCGAGCACGTACGCGCCGTAGGCTTCGGCGCGATCTAGGCCCTTCTCCGCCAACGCCACTGCCATCGGCGGACGGCGGACGGCGGACCCGCATTGTCAGCAGCATCCGTCCGTTTCGACCGGATGTGTTGTCGGTATGACGAGGGTCACCACAGCCGCCAACGGTGAGCCCGGAAGACCGTCGTCATAGCGACCACAACTCCCGTCCGAACCGGCGAAGCAGGTTGCCAGGCAGCGCCCGATCGATCGAGCGTCCTTCTCGGGCCGAATAGCGGGTAGGGACTGTGGGATTGCCGCCACTCGACGTGCGTCGGGCACAGTGGATGAGTCCGGTAGACTGTGGAAAGGCGCCGGACCGGCGCTCGTCGCTGAACACCCCGGTCACCCGACCGGCGCGGTGCAGCGAGGCCCGTTTTCCGGCCTGTGAGGGCCGGCCCTCTGTGAGGCACCACACTGACCATCGAGACCGGCTCGATTATGAGCCCTAGCAGCGCACCCGAGAACTTCGTCCACGAACCCGTCGCTGAGGCGGACCCCCGCGTCACCTTCGAGGAGCTCGGCGTGATGCCCGACATCGTCGAGGCACTCGCCGAGATCGGCATCACCCATCCGTTCCCCATCCAGGTCCTCTCGATCCCCATTGCGATCCAGGGCACCGACATGATCGGCCAGGCCCGTACTGGCACCGGCAAGACACTGGCGTTCGGTATCTCGCTGCTGCAGCGGATCGCCGTACCGGGTCAGCCTGAGTACGAGGAGCTCGAGGCCCCCGGCAAGCCGCAGGCGCTGGTCATGTGCCCCACCCGTGAGCTGGCGCTCCAGGTGACCCGCGACATCGCGATCGCGTCGACGAAGCGCAAGGCGCGCGTCATGACCGTGTACGGGGGTGTCGGCTACGACCCGCAGCTCGACCAGCTCACCGCCGGCGTCGACGTCGTCGTGGGTACGCCGGGCCGTCTCAAGGACCTCGCTGACCGTCGCTCGCTCGACCTCTCCCACGTCAAGGTGCTCGTGCTCGACGAGGCGGACGAGATGCTCGACCTCGGCTTCCTCCCGGACGTCGAGAAGCTCATCGCCCGGACGCCTTCGACCCGGCAGACCATGCTCTTCTCCGCAACGATGCCGTCGGCGATAGCCGCGCTGGCACGTACGCACCTGTCGCACCCGGTCAACATCCGCGCCGAGGCGCACGACGCGCAGGCGACGGTTCCGGACACGACGCAGTTCATCTACCAGGCCCACAACCTCGACAAGCCCGAGATCATCGCCAAGCTGCTCCAGGTTCCGGATGCCGACAAGATCATGGTCTTCTGCAAGACGAAGCGGGGCGTGCAGCGCCTCACGGACGACCTCATCGACCGCGGCTTCGAGGCTACCTGCATCCACGGTGACCTCACCCAGGTCTCGCGCGAGAAGGCGCTCAAGCGCTTCCGCGACGGCAAGGTGCAGGTCATCGTCGCCACCGACGTCGCGGCTCGCGGCATCGACGTGGCGAACGTCAGCCACGTCGTGAACTTCGAGTGCCCCGACGACGAGAAGACNNCCGTTCAGCGAGATCGCGGAGTCGTACTCCTCCTCCCCGGAGCTGATGGCCGAGCTGGGGATCCCCGCGGGCACGAAGGGCCGGATCGTCCCGACGAAGCCCCGTTCCGAGCGCGAGGACCGCGGCGAGCTGCTCGAACAGCATGGCGGCCATGGGCATGACCGCGACGGTGGTCATGGTGGCCGTGACGGAGGCCGTGGGGGCCGTGACCGCGACAGTGGCCGTGGTGGCCGCGATCGCGACGGTGGCCAGGAGCGCTCCCGTCCGAAGGACGCCGGCTCCGAGACCGGCGAGGCCAAGCCCCGCCGTGACCGAGTCCGCCGCCGCAACGGCGAGCCGATCGCGACAGACGGTACGGCGTCGGTGGTCGGAGCTTCGCAGACGACGGAGGACGCAGCGTCGAAGTCTCGTCGTCGCCGCCGTCGCCGCAGTGGTGGCGACGCCTCAGGCGCACCGGCCGTCGAGGCAGCCTCCGCCGCAGAGTGACATCACACGAAACGGGTGACCCGCGAAGGGTCACCCGTTTCGTGTCGGTACGAGAGATCTGGGTTGCTCGGACAAGGACGCGCACGTCCTCGTACAGGTCCTGGAAACACGAGAACCCCCTGCTCAGCAGGAGGTTCTTGAGTGTCGTAGCCCCGACGGGATTCGAACCCGCGCTAACGCCTTGAGAGGGCGCCGTGCTAGGCCGCTACACAACGGGGCCCTAGCTTGTTCATCGCTTCCGGCGACTGCGTCACGCTACCAAACTGCGAGGTTCCCAGCGAATCGCGCTGGGGTACTAGGACTCGAACCTAGACGTGCTGAACCAGAATCAGCTGGGCTGCCAATTACCCCATACCCCACCGGCACGTGAGCGCCGAAGTAGAACTCTACCGGAGCGGACGGGCGAGGCTCAACCCGGCACCGACTGTCGCCTGCACACGCATCCGTCCCGCGATCCACCACGCGATCAGGGCGAACACAGCGAAGGCGGCGATCTCCTCCCCCGCACCGAGCCACGTGAGCTCCTGGATCGCCCGCGCCTGCGCGACCGAGCTCGTCAGCGCCGCCCACAAGAAGGCGCCGAGGTTGTTGGCGATGTGCGCGCCGATCGATGCCTCCAGCCCGCCCGTACGCCACGCCAGTGCGCCCATGATGAGCCCGAAGAAGAACCGGTGGAAGAACAACGGCAGGTTCTGGGTGCCGTGGAACAGGGCGAACAGGAGCGCTGATCCCACCACCGCGAACCACTCCCGGCGCCAGACCATCCCCAGCGCCTGCATGAGGTACCCCCGGAACAGGACCTCCTCCGCGGCCGCCTGGATCGGCGAGGTGACGAGGATCGCGACGACGTACGCCACGATGTCCGGCTGCGGCTTCAGGACCGGGACGCCAGAGATCAGGAACTGCAACCCCACGAGCACAACCACACCGACGAGGAAGCATGCCAGCAGGAAGCGCCAGCGCACGCCGGGCGACACCGACCAGATCCAGGTCGCCTTCCGCCGGTGCAGCAGGCGTAGGAGTCCGAACACCACGAGGATCGCCGAGCCGATCGCCAGGTTCGCCGCGACGAGTCCCGCCACGGTCTCGAAGGCGGTGCTGCGCGTCGAGTAGTCCGTCAACGTGCCCGGTCTGCCGTCCAACAGCCAGCCGAGCCAATCGACGAACAGGTTTACCGACGACGCTGCGATGCTGTAGCCGGCGATCCCGATGACGATCGCGAGGATGCCGAAGAACCGTACAGACGCCTGCTCGGGCTCGATCCCGCGACCGAGCAGCGCGAGCGGGTAGCGGCTCCCCGGCTCGGGAAGCGTCCAGCGGTCGTCAGCTGTCGACACCGGCATCCCCCACGACGACGTTGTCCAGCGTGCCGATCTCGGCGATCTCCACCTCGACGTGCTGGCCGGGCGTCATAGGACCCACCCCCGCCGGCGTACCGGTGAGGATCACGTCACCGGGAAGGAGCGTGACGAACGACGACACGTACGTAATGAGCGTGGCTACATCGCGTACGAGCAGCTTGGTCGTCGCGTCCTGCACGACCACCCCGTCCAGCCGTGTCTGGATCGCCAGGTCGCGGACATCCTCGAGGCTCAGATGAGTGACGATCCACGGGCCGAGGGGGCAGAACGTGTCGTACCCCTTGGCCCTGGTCCACTGCCCGTCGGAGTTCTGCAGGTCGCGCGCGGTGACGTCGTTGGCGACCGTGTAGCCGAAGATCACATCCGGCACGCGCTCTCTGGGGACGTCACGGCAGATGCGTCCGATGACGACCGCCAGCTCGCCCTCGTAGTGGAGGTTGTTCGTGGTCGCGGGACGTACGATCGCCTCTCCCGGGCCGATGACCGACGTGTTCGGCTTGAGGAACACCAGCGGCTCGTCCGGGACCTCATTGCCGAGCTCCGCGGCGTGCGCGGCGTAGTTGCGGCCGATGCCGACGACCTTGGAGCGCGGGATGACGGGGGCAAGGAGCCGTACGTCGCTCAGCGGGTGCCGCTCCCCCGTGTAGTTGACGGGACCGGCGAGCGGATCGGACGTGAGGGCGGCCACGGTATCGGGATGCTCGCCACCGTCCGAGGCCAGCTCGACCGTGCCGAACTGGATCTGGTCACCGATGACGTACCGAGCGATGCGCATACCAAGGACTCCTTCACGAGGGTTGCACAGGGCAGCCTAGGAGATGACGCCACGCTCTGCGTTCTCCAGGCTCACCGCAGGATCTCGCGGGGCGGTTGCCCGGGTCCGCGGCGGCCACGTCCCCAGCGCTCGTAGAAGCGTTCGCGCCGTGCGACGAACGTGCCCAGACCCACCGTCCCGGTGACGACGACGAGGGGATAACCCGCGAGGGCGTAGGGCACGATCCGGTTGCGGATCGACCCAAGGCCCTTGCCGAGCCGATCGGTGTCGATCCCCCAGCCCTCCGGGACGATCAACCTCACGCTCGCCGCCACGCCTTCAACGGCGAGGTGGATGGTCTCGGCGTCAGCCACGGCATCGCGCAGATCGAGGGTGATGTTGCTCATGTTGGGCGCCGCCGTCATGTACGGAGGAACGACCCAGCGGCCGCGGCGGCTCTCGCTGGACCAGGTGGCGCTGATGCGCAGCGGGTCGTTCGGGCTGTACCCAGGCGCCAGCCTGCGTGCAGGCTGAGGCCTCGGGGGCAGGGGCGCGTCTGGGGTGGACGTCGACTGCCGCGGCAGCAGGGGCCACTGCTGCTCAGGACCGTTGACCATGTCCCGAGGGTACCCCCCGACGAACTAGGCGGCGGGTGCGAAGAGGACCGCGATCCCGTACAGGTAGGCATCGGCGAGCGCCTCGTACGACGCCTCGATGACGTTGCTGCCCACGCCCACGGTGGTCCAGTTGCGGCCGTCCATGCGGGTGTCGATGAGGACACGTACGATCGCGTCCGTCCCGTGGCCGGTGTCGAGNNATGCGGACCCGATAGTCGACGAGCTCGAACCTCGCGGCGACCGGGAACGCCGGTTCCAGTGCCGTCCGGAGCGCCATGTCCAGCGCGTTGACCGGGCCGTTGCCGTCGCCGGCGAACAGCCGCGACGCGTCACCCTTGGTCGACACGCGCAGGATCGCCTCGCTGAGGTCGGTCTGGTCGCAGAAGACCCGCCACGCCTCGACGTCGAACGGACGCTCTAGCTGGCCGAGCTCGTCACGGAGCAGGAGGTCGAAGGAGGCGTCCGCGGCCTCGTACGAATATCCCTGTGCCTCGCGGTCCTTGATCTTGTCGGTCACCCGCGACGCTGTCTCGCGGTCGGACAGGTCGTGGCCGAGCTGCTCGCCCTTGATCTGGATGTTCGCGCGCCCGGCCATGTCCGAGATCAGCATCCGCATGTTGTTGCCGACCTCGGCCGGGTCGGCGTGCTGGTACAGCATCTCGTCCACCTTGATCGCCGAGGCGTGCAGGCCTGCCTTGTGCGCGAAGGCCGACGTGCCGGTGTACGGCTGACGGGCCTGGGGCGACTGGTTCGCGATCTCCGCGATGGCGTGGGAGATCCGGGTGAGCTCGCGCAGCGCTTCGGGCTGGACCAGGGGCCAGCCGAACTTGATCTGCAGGTTCCCGATGAGGGTGACGAGATCGGCGTTGCCCGTACGTTCGCCATACCCGTTCATCGTGCCCTGGATGTGCATGGCGCCGGCTTCGACTGCCGCGATCGTGTTGGCCACGGCACAGCCCGTGTCGTTGTGGCAGTGGATGCCCAGGTCGACGCCGATCGCCGAGGCGGCGCTCACGACGTCGCCCATCCAGCTCGGCAGCATGCCGCCGTTGGTGTCGCACAGCACGACGATCTCGGCGCCGGCCTCGGCCGCGGTCCGGACCACGTCGAGTGCGTACTCCGGGTTGCTGCGGTAGCCGTCGAAGAAGTGCTCGGCATCGACGAAGACACGCTTGCCCTGGGCCTTGAGGTACGTGACGGTGTCGCGCACCATCCGGAGGTTCTCCTCCAGCGTCGTACGGAGGGCGTCCGTGACGTGGCGGTCGTGAGACTTGGCGACGATACAGATGACGGGCGTCTCCGCGTCGATCAGGGCCTGCACGAGGGGATCCTCCGACGCCTTCATGCCGACGCGGGTGGTCATCCCGAAGGCGACGAGCGTCGCGTGCTTGAGCGTGAGGTTCTTCGCGGCCTCGGCGAAGAAGGCCGTGTCGTTCGGGTTGGCGCCCGGCCAGCCGCCCTCGATGAACGTCACACCGAGCTCGTCCAGCAGCGAGGCGATCCGCAGCTTGTCGGACACCGAGAGTCGCAGGCCCTCCTGCTGCGCGCCGTCGCGCAGGGTCGTATCGAAGACCTGGAAGTTCTCGGGGACGGTGTGCACCGGGCTCATCTCAACCTACGTTCGGATCAGGGGCGCGGCGGGACGAGGCTGCGCCCCGCTGCGTTGGTCATCGAATTCTCAACCGAACCGCCCGGATTCGTGGCCTCATCCCGACACGTGGGACGACGTCTCACGCGCTACGTTGGGTTGTACTGCCTCGCGTCGGCGGGGTGACGTACGGCTGAGGAGGAGCTTGTCGTGAAGGTGTTCACCGAGGCGGTCACGGATTCCGCCACGCTGACCGCGTACGTCCAGGATCGCAGCGAGGAGCTGTCGAACGCGATGCTACGACCTGCCGTCCTCGTACTTCCCGGCGGCGGCTACGCGTTCTGCTCGGATCGCGAGGCCGAGCCGATCGCGCTCGCGTACCTCGCGGAGGGCTTCAACGCGTTCGTGCTGCGCTACGCGGTGGGCCCTGACGCGCCGTGGGAGCAGTCGTTCGCGGACGGGCAGGCGGGCCTGGCCTGGGTACGGTCGCACGCCGCCGAGGTCGACATCGACCCGACGAAGGTCGCAGCCGTCGGCTTCTCGGCAGGCGGCCACCTCGCCACCAGCCTCGGCACCGTCTCCGACGACCGCCCGAACGCGCTCGTCCTCGGCTACCCCGTGACCCTGGCCGAGTTCGGACGGGTCATGACCAAGGAGATCCCCGATACCCCCGCGGCTGTCACCGCGGACACTCCCCCGACGTTCCTGTTCAGCACGTACGCCGATGCGCTGGTCCCGATCCGCAACAGCCTCGCGTTCCTCACCGCGCTCGCCGCTCACGAGGTGCCGTTCGAGTCGCACATCTACCTCCTCGGTTCGCACGGTCTCAGCCTCGCCAAGCCGTTGACGGCGAACGGGCAAGGGGCGATGAGCGACGAGGCCGTGGCACAGTGGCTGCCGGACTCCGTACGGTTCCTGCGCCGCATCTTCGGCGACTTCGCGGTCGACGGCCCCGCCGCAACGTTCCAGGACCTGACGGCGCGGCGTCAACCAGGGCTGGACATGCCGTTGAAGAACCTGCTCGCCGACGAGCGCGCCGTGGAGGTCATGGAGGCGCGGATGCCAGGCGTCACGGCCGGACTGCGTGAGAACCCGATCGCGCTCGGCTTCTCACTCCGCGAGGTGTCCAGGCACTCCCCCGACTTCGCGACCCCCGGCACCTTGACCGCGCTGGAGGCGGATCTGCTCGCGCTCAACGCGTGAGCTGACGCCTCGTCAAGTCTCAGCAGACCTTGTGGCGCCAGGAGTACGGATCGTCGCCGCGCCCGTACTGGATGTCGAGCAGCCGGTTGCGGATCGCCATGGTCGACGTGCCCTGCTGCTGGGTGACGAAGAGCGCGTCCATCCCCTCCAGGTGGAACCGGCCGATAGGCGTGACCACCGCAGCCGTACCGCACGCGAACGCCTCGACGATCGTGCCGCTCCTCACGCCGTCGACGAGCTCGTCGAGAGCGATCGGGCGGACCTCCGCGCCGAGCCCGAGCTCAGGCGCGAGCGTGAGGATCGAGTCGCGGGTGATGCCGTCGAGGATCGTGCCGGAAGTGGGAGGCGTGAGCAGCCGCCCGTCGTCGGTGACGAGGAAGATGTTCATGCCGCCCAGCTCCTCGAGCCAGGTGTGCGTGTTGGCGTCGGTGAACAGCACCTGGCTGCAGCCGTGCTCGTACGCCTCCTTCTGGGCGATGAGGCTGGACGCGTAGTTGCCGCCGCACTTCGCGGCGCCCGTACCGCCGCTGCCGGCCCGGCTGTACGTGGTGGTGACCCAGATGTCGACCGGCTTGACCCCGCCGTCGAAGTAGGGGCCGACGGGGCTCGCGATGACCGCGTACCGCACGGTCTCGGCCGCCCGCACGCCGAGGAAGTTCTCGTCGCCGAACATGAACGGCCGCAGGTACAGGCTCATCTCGCCCTCGCCGTTCGGCACCCAGCGCTCGTCGGAGACGACGACGTTGCGGACCGAGGTCAGGAAGTCCTCCTCCGGCAGCGTCGGCAGACCAAGGCGCTCGGCGCTGCGCATGAGGCGGCGCGCGTTCATCTCGGGCCGGAACAACCACACGGACCCGTCGGCGTGCCGGTAGGCCTTGAGGCCTTCGAAGACCTCCTGTGCGTAGTGGAGCACAGCTCCCGCCGGGTCGATGGCGAAGGACGTGTACGGGCCGGTGGCGTCCTCGCCCCAGCCGCTCCCCTTGCGCCACGTAGCAGTGGCCATGTGATCGGTGAAGTAGCGCCCGAATCCCGGGTCGGCGAGGCGTTCCTCGATGATGGCGCCAAGCGCCGGCGACGGGTGTGTGGTGATGGGGAACGCAAGTGCCATGTGGCGGAAACTACCAGTGTCCGCGGACTGCTGAGATGACCGATCACAGGGTGTGACGCAGTCGCTAGGGTGGCGGATCGTGACGACACAGACGATCGCGGTGATTGGCGGAGACGGCATCGGTCCGGAGGTGGTCGCCGAGGGGCTCAAGGTCCTCAAGGCGGTCGCCGGTGAAGACGCGTTCCGCTTCGATACGTACGACCTGGGCGCCGAGCGTTGGCAGCGTACGGGTGAGGTGCTCACGGACGACGACCTGGCGCAGCTGGCCACGGCTGACGCGATCCTTCTCGGTGCCGTCGGTGCCGCGCCGGGTTCCACGGCCGTACCGTCGGGGCTCCTGGAGCGCGGCCTGCTGCTGAAGCTTCGCTTCGCGTTCGACCACGCCGTGAACCTGCGGCCGTCGAAGCTCTACCCCGGCGTCCCGACGCCGCTCGCGCCGAGCATCGTCGACGGGAAGCTGATCGACTTCGTCGTCGTCCGCGAGGGCACCGAAGGGCTGTACTGCGGCAACGGCGGCGTTGTACGTGCGGGCACTGCGAACGAGATCGCGACCGAGGTCAGCATCAACACCGCGATGGGTGTCGAGCGGGTGGTACGGGATGCGTTCGTACGGGCTGCTGCCCGGCGCCAGAAGCTGACGCTGGTCCACAAGCACAACGTGCTGGTCAACGCCGGCGGCCTGTGGAACCGGATCTTCCAGGCTGTGGCGACCGAGTTCCCGAGCGTCACCACCGACTACCTGCACGTCGACGCGGCGACGATCGCTCTGTGCACGAATCCTGACCGCTTCGACGTCATCGTCACCGACAACCTGTTCGGCGACATCCTCACCGACGAGGCCGCGGCGATCACCGGCGGCATCGGCCTGGCAGCGAGCGCGAACATCAACGTCGACGGTACGTACCCGTCGATGTTCGAGCCGGTCCACGGCTCAGCCCCCGACATCGCCGGCAAGGGCATCGCCGACCCGCGGGCCGCGATCCTGTCCGTCGCGATGATGCTCGAACACCTGGGCCGTACGGACGAGGCGTTGGCGATCCAGACCGCCGTCGAGGCCGACATCGTCGCGACCGGTGCCACCAAACGATCGACGACCGAGATCGGCGACGCCATCGTGGCGGCGCTGGGGTGACCATCCCGCTGCGAGGTTCGTCGGGCCGAGAGGTGG
Organism: Propionibacteriaceae bacterium; assembly: GCA_003158895.1. GTDB lineage: Bacteria > Actinomycetota > Actinomycetes > Propionibacteriales > Propionibacteriaceae > Fen-668. Next base: position 127 of record PMLO01000106.1, on the reverse strand, counting down.
GGCCGGACGCGCCAAGTGCGTACGAGCGGATGGGCGGTCACGACACGTTCGTACGGCTGGTGGCTGCGTTCTACCGCGGAGTCGCGTCCGACGGACCGCTGCGTGCGTTGTACCCGGAGGAGGACCT
>PMLO01000053.1 GCA_003158895.1 Propionibacteriaceae bacterium | reverse complement strand
GTCAACCAGCACGCAGAAGTCATGCTCCAGGCTCGCCTGAGCCGCCGCGAGGCCCTGCAGCTCGCGGCCCAATGCGTACGCCTTGTCGCACGGCCGCTGCGACAAACCTTCATCATCGAGGGATGCTGGAACATCAACAAAACAAGTCATATGTCTATTCAATACGTACACACCGACAATTCAATGCAGGCCTACCGCTCCGGCTCCGCCAACCATTGCTGAAGGAGGCACGATCCCTTCGCTGACAGGCTTTGCGGGAATCGGCCCCGTCCCTCCCGTTCGCTGCAACACTGGCGCCATGGGCTCACGGCGAGCGTTGGCGAATGGTGCGATCTGCCTCGGCGCCGCGGTGGCGCTCGTGACGGGCTGCTCGTCGACGGTGTCAGTGCCCGCGGTGACTGCCCCAACATCNNACGTCCGCCAGCGCAGCCGTCACGACCTCTGACACTCAGCGGGCGGCGGCGTACGCACGAGTGCAGGCGGAGCTGACGGACTTCCTCGCGATGTGGAAAGCCAAGGGATATGCCGAGGCGAGTCAGGCGTACCTGGCCCCGGATGTCCAGGCCACGTCATCGGACGACGTGCCGGTGCTCGCCTCGGGTCGAGTCGTGACCGTCCGCCCGGATCAGTGGACGTCGGCGGACCTGTTCGTCGTCTACGTGGACTTCGACCTGACGTTCTCCGGCAACAGCGGGGCGTGGGGGACAGGGACGAACTCCCGGTTCGTCACCGCAGCCTCGCGGACCGGGTCGATCCCGTACGTTCTCGACCTCGCGACCGGTCCCTGATCGTCAGCGCACCGGCTCGACCGCGGGCCAGCGGCCGCGGAGGTACGAGTCGGGGTAGCGGGCGCGGGAGTCCATCTCGAGCTCCGCGGCGGCGCGCAGCGGCCACGACGGCTCGCGCAAGGCGACGCGGCCGACCGCGATCAGGTCCGCGTGGCCCTCGTCGAGGATCGTCTGCGCCTTCAAGGGGTCGGTGATGCGCCCGACGGCGCAGACGCGGATGCCCGCCGCACGTACGGCTGATGCCAGCGGGATCTGGTAGTCCTCGTCCGTGGGCATGTGGGCGATGACGTTGCCGCCGCTGGACACGTGGATCACGTCGACGCCGTGGTCAGAGAGGATGGGGGCGAGCTGTACGGAGTCGGCGAGCGACCACCCGTGGTCGATCCACTCGGTCGCGGAGATCCGTACGAACAGGGGCTTGCCCTCGGGCCAGACCTCGCGGATCGCGTCGACGACCTCCAGCAGCAGCTTCGTACGGCCCGTGAAGTCGCCGCCGTACGAGTCCGTGCGGTGGTTCGACAAGGGGGAGAGGAACTCGCTGATGAGGTATCCGTGGGCCGCGTGGATCTCGACGACGTCGAACCCGGCCTCGTCAGCCCGCTGAGCCGCCGCCGCGTACGCCGCGACGACCGACGCGATGTAGTCGGTGCTCGCCTCGGTGGGGGTTGCCAGGCCGGGGAAGGGGATCGGGCTCGGCCCGTACGTCTCCCAGCCTCCGTCGTCGATCGGCACCGACCCCGACTTCGCAGGGTCGAACCCGCTGTACGTGGACGCCTTGCGCCCCGCGTGGGCCAGCTGGATGCCCATGGCCGCACCGTACTGATGGCAGAAGCCGACGATGTGGGTCCACGCGTCGCGCTGGTCGTCGTTCCAGATGCCCACGCAGTCGGGGGTGATCCGTCCCTCGGGAAGTACGCCCGTCGCCTCGGCGATGATCAAGCCGAAGCCCCCCGTCGCGCGGGCGCCGTAGTGCACGAGGTGCCAGTCGGTCGGTACGCCGTCGTGGTCGGTCGCCTGGTACTGGCACATCGGAGGAAGCACGATGCGGTTGTCGAGGGTGAGGTCGCGCAGCGTGATGGGATCGAGCAAGGAGGTCATGCGCTCAGACTAGGTGCGGCGATAACCCCCGGGGGGTTTATCTCAGGCCTCGGCCTCGTCAGGCTCGTCGGCCTCACCAGGCTCGTCGACCTCGCCCCGGATCACGTCTGCGGACGGGAGCGCTGGGCGCACGGTCTCGTCCTCGGGCGGGCGGGTCGCGGGAGCCCGGCGGTCCACGTTGTTCGCGAGCAGCACCGCCGCGGCAGGGAGGAACACAGCCCCGAGCAGGGCGACCAGCTTCCACCACCCCGGGACGACGAGCATGAGCGCGAAGCAGACGACGCGGACGAGCATCGTCCAGAGGTAGCGCCGTTGCCGCCGGTCAAGATCCTCCGAGGCGCTCAGGCGAGCATCGGTGATGATGACTGGCTCGGGCGCTGGCACGCGGCAAGCCTATGTCGCTCGGCGCGGAATCGACCCCTGACGCACGTCTCCCGCTAAGTTGCTCCCTGTGACCGGAACACCACGAAGCGCGCTCGTCACGGGCGCCAGCAAGGGCATCGGCCGCTCCATCGCTTCCCGGCTCGCGGCGTCGGGCTATGCCGTGACCGGTACGTACCGTTCGGGCGGCGTCCCCGACGGCGTTCTCGGCGTACAGGCGGACATCACCGACCCCGACCAGCTCGAGGCCGCGTTCGTCGCCGCCGAGCAGGCGCACGGACCCGTCGAGGTCCTCGTCTGCAACGCCGGCATCACCGCCGACGGGCTTCTCATGCGGATGAGCGACGAGCAGTGGGACTCCGTGATCGCCACGAACCTCACGGCCTCGTTCAAGCTCGTACGTCGCGCGAGCCGATCGATGATCAAGGGCCGGTACGGACGGATCGTGTTCGTGTCGTCGGTCGTCGCGCTCCTCGGATCGGCCGGGCAGGTGAACTACGCCGCCAGCAAGGCGGGTCTCGTCGGCCTCGCACGGTCCTTGACCCGCGAGCTCGGTGCCCGCGGCATCACGGCGAATGTCGTTGCCCCCGGTTTCATCGAGACCGACATGACAGCGGCGCTCGACCGGGCGACCATCGAGGCGTACGAGAAGCGCATCCCCGCGGCCCGTCTCGGGTCCACGGACGACGTCGCCGCGGCCGTCGAGTTCCTGGTCTCGGACGCTGCTGGCTACATCTCAGGTGCCGTGCTGCCCGTCGACGGCGGCCTCGGCATGGGGCACTAGAAGGGGAACCTGATGGGCATTCTCGAAGGCAAACGCGTGCTCGTGGCCGGTGTGACGCTGAACACGTCCATCGCGTACGCGGTCGCGGAGCTGGCGCAGCGCGAGGGCGCGACCGTCCTCGTGTCGAACTTCGGCCGCGCGCTGAGCCTCACGCGGCGCGTCGTGGCCAAGCTCGATCCCGTACCGCCCGTGCTCGAGCTCGACGTCACCAACCCCGAGCACCTGGCGGCATTGCCGGATCTCGTACGGGAGCACGTGGACGGTCTGGACGGGCTCGTCCACTCGATCGCGTACGCCAACCCGGAGACGGCGCTCGGCGGCCACTTCCTCGACACGCCGTGGGAGGACGTCGGTACGGCGCTGCACGTCTCCGCGTACTCGCTGGCGTCGCTCGTCCGCGCCGCGCGCCCCGTGCTGCAGCCGGGCGCCTCGGTGGTCGGGCTCACGTTCGACGGGTCGATCACGTGGCCGATGTACGACTGGATGGGCGTCGCCAAGGCGGCCCTGGAGTCCACGTCCCGCTATCTGGCGCGCTACCTCGGCGAGTTCGACATCCGGTCCAACCTCATCTCCGCCGGGCCGATCGACACGCTGGCCAAGAAGGCGATCCCTGGCGCGAACGAGCTCGACAACGTCTGGAACACCCGCTCGTCGCTCGGCTGGGACCAGAAGGACCCCGTACCCACGGCCAAGGCCGTGGTCGCGCTGCTCAGCGACTGGTTCCCCAAGACGACGGGCGAAGTCATCCACGTCGACGGCGGCGTCCACGCCACGGGCGCCTGACCGGCTACGGATCCCCGACGGGCGAAGGGTAGGTTCTGGAGTCATGACGGCAGTTGTCGAGATCGCGGGCGTGACCGTGCGACGGGGCACCTCCCTGCTCCTCGACAACGTCGACCTGAAAGTCGACGAGGGCGAGCGCTGGGTGATCATCGGGCCCAATGGAGCCGGGAAGACCACGCTGCTGAAGGTTCTGTCGACCCAGATGCACCCGACCGCGGGGATCGTCGAGATCCTGGGCGCGACGCTCGGCGCCGTGGACGTGTTCGAGCTGCGACCCCGGATCGGGCTGGCGTCCTCGGCGCTGGCCGAGCAGGTCCCGTACTCCGAAAAGGTCTCCGACCTCGTCGTCAGCGCGTCGTACGGAGTCGTGGGNNCCACATGGCCGACCGTACGTTCGGGACGCTCAGCGAGGGTGAACGCAAGCGCGTACAGATCGCCCGCGCGCTCATGACCGATCCCGAGCTGCTGCTGCTCGACGAGCCCGGCGCCGGACTCGACCTCGCCGGCCGCGAAGCCCTGCTCGAGACGCTCACGGCGCTCGCCGACGACCCGACAGCCCCGACGTCGATCATGGTCACCCATCACGTCGAGGAGATCCCCGCGGGGATCACCCACCTGCTGCTGCTGCGCGGGGGCAAGGTCATCGCAGCAGGCCCGCTGCGCGAGACGCTGACGAACGAGAACCTCTCCCGTACGTTCGGGATGAGACTCCAGGTCACAGAACATGACGATCGATGGGCCGCCAGGGCTGTACCGACTGCTCGGCATGCGGAGGGCTGAGCCATGTCATGGAACCTCAACGACTTCCTGGGCCTCCACCTCGTGCTGCTGTGGCTCTTCATGGCCGTCATGTTCGCCGCGCTGGAGCTGCTGCGCAGGGACTGGACGATCGCCGTACTGGCGGCTGCCGCCCTTGTCGCCGCGCTGACCGCCCTGATCGTGGCCCACGCCTGGTACGTACAGCTCGCGGTCTTCGTGATCGTCACGGTCATCGGCGAGGTGTTTCTCCGCAGCCGTCGGCGCACCCCCGGAACAACGGGGGATACGCCGACGGACAACGTCTGATCAGCCGAGGGACAACGTCTGATCAGCCGAGGTACGCGTCGAGGTGGTCGGCCAGCGACAACGCCTCGGCCTTGAGCATCAGCGCACGATCGATGTCGCCGAGCGCCCGGTAGCGAGCGGCCTCGTCGAGTCTCCGGGACACCTCGGCCCGCGCGAGCTCCATCATCTGAGCATCGGTGAGCTCCTGTACGACCCGCTCCGCGTGGCCGAACGCGACACCGCCCGCCACGAAGTCGCTGCTCGCGAGTCCGGACGTCTCCGGCGTCGACACGTACGAGGTCTCGGCGTTCTGGATCGCGCTGATGGCGTCACGGACGGCGCGCAGGCCCACCTTCTCGCGGCGCTTCATGAGGCGCACCAGGTCCTCGCGCAGATAGGTCAACAGGGTCATCGCACTCCTCCTTCGTCGTCGCCGTTCTCGGCGAACACGACGCTAGAGGTTCACGTGACGTGAAGGTCAAGCAGTCGTCGCACGACGCCGGCGACGTCTGGGTGGACGAGGGCAAGATCGAGGCCCTCACGTCCGGCGGGGCCGATCTCGCCGAGAGCGAGGACGGCTGTCAGCCGTATCTGTGGGTCCTCGTCGTCGACGAGCGGTGCGACCAGGTCGGCGCAGCGTGGGCCGAGGGTGCCGGGTGAGTCGCCTCCGATCCGGCCGATGATCTCGGTCGCCGCCGAGCGGGTCGCCTCGTGTGACGAGCCCAGCGCCTCCGACAGCGCGTCGAGGGCAGCCGCGCCGAAGCTGGCGAGCGTCTCGATGAGGGCGGGCGACGGTACGGGCTCGGTGTCGAGCAGGGCCACGAGGGGCGCGACCGTGGCCGGATCATGCAGCTGGCCGAGCGCCTGGACGGCGGTGCCCACGACACGGGGTTCCGGGTCCCTGAGCAGGGCCAAGATCGCTGGCGCCGCGGCGAGGGCGCGCAGCTTGGCGAGGAGCCGTACGAACAGGCAGCGGAGGTCAGGATCGGGGTCGTGGAGCCCGGAGAGGCCGGCCTCCGCCGCGTCGCCGTGCTGTGCGAGCGACCACATCAGCACCTCCCGTACCGCCGGGTCGGTCTCGTCGCTGATCGCCTGGACGAGGTCCCGGGTGCTCGTCGCCGACGGCTCCAGCGCGGCCCGGATCCGTACGATCGGGTCGGGATGCGCGAGCGCCTGTGTCATGGCGATCGCAGCGAGCACGTCCTCCCAGCTGCGGTCGGCTGTCGTAGCGAGGCTCTCGAGGCGCACAACGAGCCCCCGCTGCGCGGTGATCGACTCCTCGAGCCGTACGAGGTGGGAGCGCAGGGTCGTGGTGGCATCGAGGTCCGGGTCGGCGAGCGCCGCGGCGATCTCCGGGAGACTCAGCCCGATGGCTTTGAGGTTCTGGATCTGCAGCAGGCGGAGCAGGTCGTCCTCGTCGTACAGGCGGTAGTCGCCGCTGCTCCTCGTCGCGGGGACGAGCAGCCCGAGGTCGTCATAGTGCCGCAGGGTCCGGCGGGTCAGCCCGGTACGGTCGGCCACCTCGCCGATCCGCCACGTCCGGGTCACAGCGCGATCCTAAGCCTCTGGGGCGGGCTCGCCGGCGAGCTCCGCGGCCCTCGCGTACCGCTGGGCGATGACTGAGCAGGCCATGAGCTGTGCCTGGTGGAAGATCATGAGCGGTAGCACGAGCAGCCCCACGCCGGTTCCCGCGAACAGCACCTGGGCCATCGGCAGCCCGGTCGCGAGCGACTTCTTCGTACCGCAGAACTGGATCGCGATGCGATCCTCGCGGGAGAACCCCATCTTGAGGGGGACGAACCAGGTCACGACAAGCATGACGCCGAGCAGCGCGACGCACACGGCGACCAGCACCGCGAGCTGCGAGCCGGTGACCTGTGACCACATGTGTTCGGACATGCCCTGCGAGAACGCCGTGTAGACGACCAG
>PMLO01000001.1 GCA_003158895.1 Propionibacteriaceae bacterium | reverse complement strand
GGTTCGATCCCAGTACCGCCCACCCGGCGAAAGCCGCCCTGACTAGGGGATACACACTAGTCGGGGCGGCTTTCTTGCTGCTCGTGCAAGATACTTGCAAAGTCCTTCTGCGAATGCCCCCCTGCGCGGTGCGACTGGCAGCACAACGGCAATGAGTCAGCCACCGAGCGCCCCGACAGCGAGTGGGGGCAAGCACCCACTCCCGCGGTGGCCTGACCGTACGTGCCAGCTGCTCTTTCGTGTCCGACTTCTTCGGCAAGCACCCGGAGTACGCAGACCTCCTCTGATGGCCGCGGTCACAGATCCGTAGGGTTTTCAGCCTGGGATGCGCAATGCCCTACACACCAGGCTTCGGGGCATGAACCCACGCGCACTGCTCGCCGCAGCCCCGATCGCCCTCGCATTGCTGGTCGCCGGATGTTCCTCGACGGCGATGTCCGGATCGCCGGCGATGTCCGAGTCGCCGAGCGCCATGACGAGCGGCGCCAAGTCACAGTCCCCCAGCGCCACCATGAGCGACGCGATGTCCGCGCACGGCTCGTACGTGTCGTTGGCTGACTACCAAGCGGCCATGAGCAAGTACGCGGGCGGCACCACCGTCTACTTCTTCTCCTCGATGACGTCCGCCGACTCCAGTACCGCGGACACCGCGCTCATGGCGAGCGGCGCGATCCCGGCCAAGGTGACGGTCGTCAAGGTCGACTTCGACAGCGCGTCCGACCTCAGGACGACCTACGGCGTCACGATGGCGGACACGTTCGTCCAGGTCGACAAGAGCGGCGCGAGGGTCATCGGGGCTCGGGGCTGACCATCGTGCTCTTCACCGTGATCGTCTCGCTCGTCGCTGGGCTGTTGACGGTCCTGGCGCCGTGCGTCCTGCCGCTCCTGCCCGTGATCCTCGGTGGGAGCGTGGTCCGCGACGGCCACGACCGGTGGCGGCCGTACATCATCACAGGCGGGGTGCAGCAGCAGGAGAGCGAGGATCTCCGCCTGCGTCTGGCTCCGGAAGATCGGGAGCAGTGCCGGAGCTTGACTTCTCATACTTGGGACATACCTCCCGTCTAGAGGAAGATCATTATCCACTCGTTACGGATGTCGATTCGGCCCTGACTAGGTCGGAGACTGCAGTACCGGCGACGCCACGCTCAGTGAACACCCGGGCGGCCGCGTCGGCCCCCCCGCTTCGCATCGCGATCGACCCGCAAACGCGGGCTCATCGACGCTCTCCAAGATGACTGCCATTCAGTCATCTTTGACCCCACACCAGCGTTGGCATTCGCAAGGCAAGCCTTACGGAAGNNAAGTCCGTGCTGGTCATTGAGGATGACCCGACCACTCGGGAGGTGCTTCGGCGTTACCTGACGCGGGCGGGCCTGGCCGTCGCAGAGGCCGACAACGGGGTCGCGGGTTTGACCGCCTTCACCCAGGCGAGGCCCGACCTTGTGATCCTCGACCTGATGCTGCCTGGCATCGATGGGCTCGACGTGTGCGAGCGCATCCGCCGGATCAGCGCCGTCCCGATCATGATCCTGACCGCCCTGGGAAGCGAGTCCGATCGGGTGGTGGGTCTGGAACAGGGCGCCGATGACTACGTGGTGAAGCCGTTTTCGCCCCGTGAGGTGACCCTCCGGGCACAGCGGCTGCTCGAGCGAAGCGCCCCATCTCAACAGCAGGTCGCAGCGCTGCTGGACGGCGACCTGGTCATCGACCTGACCGCCCGTCGAGCCACCGTCTCCGGGAGGGAGCTTGCCATGACCGCTCGAGAGTTCGACCTGCTGGCCTTCCTGGTCGGACATCCCAACCAGGCTTTCCGCAGGTCGGAACTCCTCGCGCAGGTGTGGGATTGGGACTTCGGTGACGACTCCACGGTCACTGTCCATGTGCGGCGGTTGCGGGAGAAGGTGGAACCGGACCCGTCCCGTCCGGTCCGGCTCCAGACCGTGTGGGGTGTCGGGTACCGCTACCAGCCGACGGGAGCCGGATCATGAGCGAATCGTTGGCCCACATCGCCCCTTGGGCACTGCTGACCTGCGCGGTGACGATCGTCGTGCTGTGGCTGTTGCTGAGGGTGTTCAAGCGCCATCCGGGCCTCTCGCTGGCGCTGGTGGAAGTGGTGCCGCTGCTGGCGGCACTCGGATTCGTGGTGGCGATCAGCGGGTTCATGTTCACAGAGCAACTGGGCTGGACGCTGGTCACCTGCCTGCTGATCGGCGTCATGCTTGTCCCCGGCTCGGTACTGGTCGGACAGCAGTTCGCCCGGCGCACGCTGGCCATCGAGATGAAAAGAGCGGAAGAGCGGGGAAGGGAGATGAGCCACCGGGCGCTGATCGCCTGGATCACCCACGACCTGCGCACCCCGCTCGCCGGCATCAAGGCGATGGCAGAGGCGCTCGAGGACAAAGTGGTTGAGGACCCGGCCGAGGTCAGCGACTACGGCGCCCGGATCGGGCGTGAGTCCAACCGGCTCGGCGCCATGGTCGACGATCTGTTCGAGCTGTCCCGGATCAACAGCGGTGCACTCGACCTGCACTTGGAACCGATCGCGCTCGACCGGCTCGTCCAGGAATCGGTCATCAGCCTGCGATCGATCGCGACGAGCCGCGGCATCCAGCTCGACGTCGACCTGCCCAGCCTTGTGGGGGTCGGCTCGGGGCGGGAAATGGAGCGCGTGATGCAGAACCTGATGGTGAACGCCGTCCGACACACCCAGCCGGGACGGTCGGTAAGAATCAGGGGCGGCGGCGATCCCACCGGGGCGTGG
>PMLO01000085.1:4389-18837 GCA_003158895.1 Propionibacteriaceae bacterium | reverse complement strand
CGGCATCGGCGGGCAACCCCACGTACGCCTGGAGCGACACGATCGCGCCGGCCGGGTCATCGCGCCACCGTGGACGCCCGAGGTCGATCTCGCCGACGCCACGGATCCCGTACGCGTCGAGGAACTCGCCGATCGCCCGCTGGGCGACCACCGGCAGCGCCCCCACGAGATAGGCAGTCGCGACCTGGTCGGCCGGCTGCCCGAGCACGGCCGTACGCGCGGCCTCGTCGGCACGGATCGCCTCGGCCGCGCTCCACAATGCGAGGTCCATCTCGGTCGTCACGTTGCCGTCGAGCGACCGCATCGTCTCGAGAGCCTCCGGGCCGCCGATCTTCCGCAGCACGTTCATCCCGGCCCCACCTACCGGCAGGATCGGTCCGAACCGTACGAGGAGCACGGGGAACGCCTCTTCAAGAGACTCGTGCGTGGCCGCGATCCGAGCCTTCAACCTTTCCTCTGCACCCTGTACGGACGACGCGCGCCGGAACCGCTCCGAGGCGAGGACGACGAGCTTCTCGCACTCCTCCTCCAGACGGTGTCGCACGGCCTCGGGGTCGCGCAGCGAAACCAGCAGCGCAGGGAAGATCCGCCGTAGTGGACGCGACAGCCCGCGTGCCGACTTCCATGACATCGCGCGGTGTGGTGCCCACCTGGGCTCGTCGAGCTTCTCGATGATGGCCGCCGTCGGCGGGTCGGCGAAGGAGAGCAGGGCCGGCAGGATCCGATGTCCTACGCCGGTCCGGTACGCGAGGTCGAGCCGCATCCACAGTCGTTCACCCGCGACGCGCAGGATCGGCGAGTCTGCCAGGGTCGCGCGCCTCGGCAGATGGCTTCCGACCATCGCGTGGATGCCACGTACGAGCAGCAGGAGCGCGTCCTGACCGATCGGCGTGATCGGCTCGAGCATCCCTTGGAACGCGCCGAACGACCCCCACATCCCGAGCTCGTCAGGGGTGTCGATGTCCTGCGGCAGCTCGTACAGCGACGTGATCGCCCGCGCCTGCAGCAGCCACAGCCGGCCCTCCGCCACCGCCCACTCGATGTCCTGCGGCGTCCCGTACTCGAGCTCGACCTCGACAGCCAGCCTCGCCACTCCGGAGAACTGCTCGTCGTCGAGCGACCACTCCTCGCCGGTCCGCTCGCGCGTCTCGATGCCACCGCCCGTGATCGGTACCGTCACCACGGCCTTCTCGCCGCGCACCCGCTCCAGCACCTCGCCGCTGTGACTGCACACGACGTGGTCCGGGACGACCTGTCCCGACACCAGCGCCTCGCCGAGGCCGAGCGTCGCGTCGATGACCACCCGGTTCCGGGCGCCGGAGAGCGGGTCGGCCGTGAACGCCACCCCGGACGCCTCGGACGCGATCTGGCGCTGTACGACGACGGCCAGGGCCACGTCGTCGTGGGGGATCCCTGCCTGCGCGCGGTAGCCGATCGCGCGGGCCGTCCACAGCGAGCCCCAGCAGCGGACCACCGCGTCGAGGACGGCATCGGCGCCGAGGACGTTGAGGTACGTGTCCTGCTGACCCGCGAACGACGCATCGGCCAGGTCCTCTGCCGTCGCCGAGCTGCGTACGGCCACGGGCCCGTCACCGAGCGAGGCCAGCGCGCGGCGGATCGCGGTCGCGATCGCCTGCGGCACATCAGCCGCCTCGAATGCCGCCCGGATCAGGGCGGATGCCCTGTCGAGGGGCGCCGGGTCGGCCCCGTGCAGGCCGGAGAGGGCCGTCGCCACCACGGCGTCGAGGTGGTTCGCCGCCGCGACGGCGCGGTATGCATCGGTCGTACAGACGAACCCCGGCGGTACGGGGAAGCCCTGCGCAGCCAGCCTCACGAGGTTGACGGCCTTGCCGCCGCCACGCTCCAGTCCGATGGTTCGCGCGGCGCTGCCAGCACCGAATTCGACGATGAACGAGGTCACCGCGCCATCATTCACCATCCACCTTGCGGCGAAGGGCGCTCCATGGACCTCGTTCGGCGACAATGGTGTCGCCGACGCGCGAGGAGCAGCCGTGACCAACCCCTACGGGACCGACCCCGGGTCCCAGCCACAAGGCCTCGGCACGCCCGTTACGCAGGGTCCGCAGTTCGTGGCCCCAGGCACACCCGGCCAGTACGGCCCGCCCCAGTACGGTCCGCCCCAGTACGGTCCGCCGGGACCTCCACAGGGGCCGCCGGCCCGGCCGCAGTACGCGCAGCCCGGGCCGTATGGGCCACCTCCTACGTACCCGATGCCGCCACCACCGCAGCCGTACGGACAGAACTTCCAGCAGCCATACGGACAGAACTTCCAGCAGCCGTACGGGCAGGGCTACCAGCCCCCGCGCGCTCCACAGCCGCCGAGCAAGCGCTCGTCGTCGCCCGCGATCGTGATCGTGGTGGTCCTGGCACTGGTGGTCGGCATCGTGTTCGGCGGGTACGCGGTCTGGACGTCGTCGACCGCGAAACCCGTGACTCAGCCCACTCCGACGCGGCAAGCGACAGGGACCACGGCTGGACAGCCAAGTGCGACGATCCGTCCGACTGCGACGAGTGGCACGACCGCAGGGAGCACCGACTGCGCGGCCGGCGACACCATCACCGCGAGCGCCTTCATCGCAACGGTGCCCGCGAACTGGTCCTGCGACGGTGACGACGGTGACATCTCGATCACGTCGACGCGCAGCGACGCGATCTGGGTCGACCATGGCAGCGGCGCCGGTGATGCCGCGGACTGCAAGTCCCAGATCGAGGAGCTCGGGCCCGTCACCGCACTGCCTCAGGAGAGCTGGGGTGGTAAGACGGCGCTCGCCTACCAGGCTGTCGACAGCGGTGACATCTTCGGAGTCCGCTGCGCGGTAGTGGGTGGGCAGGCGTGGTATCTCATGTACTTCCCGCTCGACGCGAATGACGACGCCACCGTACGTGCCGACGTCACCAAGGTGTTGTCGACCTGGGTCTGGAAGTAGCGCGGAGCGTCACCCAACCGTGGCGAGGATGACCTGCGCACAGTCTGCGTACGACAGGCGCGCGCTGTTGAGGCACAGGTCGTACTCCCGGTAGTCGCCGAACGTCGTGTCGGTGAAGAACTGCTGGTACCGGCTGCGCGTGCGATCCATGGTTGCGATGTAGCTCTCGGCCGACTTGCTTGATACGCCATCCACCTCGACGGCGCGCGCGATCTTCCGCTTAAGGTCGGTGCTGTACACGAAGACGCTTCGGAACGGGATGCCCGCGTCGGCGAGGATCTTGTCGGCGCACCGACCGACGAACACCGCCGGCGCAGTCTGGGCGGCGGCGACCACGACGTCCTGGATCGCGCTGTACAGGCGGTAGGGCAATGAGGAGGCCTCCGGGTCGGCCCCGGCGAACATCGAGATGGCGACGAACGGGTTCGTGGCGATGCGCTCGTCGAAGCGCTCCAGCAGACCGGGCGACAGGCCCTTCGCAGCGGCCGCATCCTGGATGATGCGGCTGTCGTAGAAGCGCACGGCCGCCTGCTCGGCGACGAGGCGGCCGACCTCGCGCCCGCCGCTGCCGAACTCCCGGTTGATGACGATGGACCTCACGAGCCGTCCTCCTCTGTCGTGGTGCCGAAGCCGAGCCAGCGAACACCCGAAAGGTACGTGTCGGGGTCGGCCCGGGGGTCGAGGGCCAGTTGGATGACGAAACCTTGGCAGATGCCGCGCAACACCTGTACGAGCGGTGCCGCGCGGTGCGATGCCGTCGCGGTGTCCAGGCCCTGTTGCTCCAGCCAGGTGCGCATGTACGTCTCGTGCAGACGCGCGAACTGCGCCGCGAAGTCGGCGAAGACCGACCCGAGCTCCGGGTCGCGGAGGCACGCGGACCACGTGTGGATACGGATCTCGGAGCCGGTGCCGGTATGGAGCCTGTCCAGGTACTCGGCGACGAGCTGCGACGGCTCCGGCAACGGGGCTCGTGCCATGAGTGCCGCTGCGTCGGCGGCGCGCTCGGCGAGCACTTCGGACGCGACCTGACGGATGATGTCGACCTTGTTCTCGAAGTGCACGTAGAGCGAGCCGGCGGAAAGGCCGGACTCGGCGATGATGTCGGCCATCGTCGTCGCCTCGAACCCGTTGCGCATGAAGCAGCGCTGGGCAGCCTCGATGATCTGGCGACGGCGATCTGTTCGCCGGTCGTCGCTGATCTTCGGCATCGCGCACCCCTTCGTTTGACACCCTATCGAGGTCCTCACGAGAATAGAGAATGAACGATCATTCTTTTTGGCGCGCGGCCTGAGCCCGCGGAACACGACGAACGGAGACCGCCGATGACCCTGTCCGGCGCCGGCCGAATCCGTACCCTTCGCCGCCAGGCCGCGGTGCTCCTCGGAGTGTCGCTCGCCGTGGCGACGCTCAACGGATGCGGCAGTTCGAAGGCCGCGATCCCGTCGACCGCTGAGGTGACGACTGACACCATCACCACAGGGGTCAGCGCTGCCGGGTCACTCGCGGCCGCGACGACCCAGAACCTCGGCTTCCCAGGCGGCGGCCTGCTGTCGTCGGTCGCCGTCCACGTCGGTGACCAGGTCAAGGCAGGTCAGCAGCTGGCGACCATCGACGACTTCACCCTGAGGCAGGTCTTGGTTCAGCAGCAGGCGAACCTGACCGCCCAGCAGGCGCTGCTCGGCAAGCTCACCGCGAGCCCTTCCACGACGGGTACCCAGACCACACTCGTCCAGGCGCAGCAGATCCTGAACGCGACGAAGAGCCAGATCGTCGCGACGGGAACTGCGGACGACGTGGCGATCAGTCGTGCGAACGCCCAGCTCACTGCGGCCCAGAACGTCGCCACCGCCGCGCAGGCCGTGGTCGACGCCGCCCAGGCCGGGTGCACGACCACCCCCTGCGGCGCGCTGGCTGCGGCAGAGGCCAGCCTCGCCACGGCCAACCAGGGCATGGAGACTGCCAAGACGTCCCTGGCGGCGGCCGGGCAGAAGAAGAGCACAGACTCGGCAACCGGCCAGGTGTCGGTCGCCTCGGCCCAGCAGGGCGTGGTCAGCGCGCAGAACAGCGCGAGCTCGAGCAGCTCGGACAGGCCGTACCTCATCGAGCAGCAGCAGGCAGTCGTCGCCACCGCTTCGAGCCTCGTGGCCATCGCCCAGCACAACCTCGACCTCGCGACCCTCCTCGCCCCGTTCGACGGGACGATCACCGCGATCAACGGCAACGTGGGCGAGTACCTCACCGCGAGCACGGGAACGACCGCCGACGCGGCCGGCACGACGAGCGCGATCCCGGGAACCACGACGAGCACGTCGACCGTGGCACGTCCAGGCGGTACGCAGTTCATGGTGATCTCGAAGGCAGGACCCCTCGTCGCGGTGCTGCCGGTGCAGGAGTCCGATGCTGCGGTCGTCGTCACGGGCCAGGACGTGTCGCTCGCCCTCGACGCACTCCCGGGCTTGGCGGCCCGGGGCAAGGTCACTGCAGTGTCACCGAGTGCGACCGTGGTGTCCGGCAGCGTCACGTACTTCGTCACCGTGACGCTGGAGGGGACCGACACCCGGCTCAAGGAGGGCATGACCGCCCGCGCCACCGTTGTCACGGCGCAGCGCAACGGAGTCCTCACCGTGCCCACTACGGCGATCCATCAGCAGAACGGCAAGACCACGGTGACCACGATCCGGGGCGGTACCCGGCAGACCGTCGTCGTCACCACCGGCCTCGCCAGCACCGACCGCACGGAAGTGGTCTCCGGCCTCTCCGCCGGCCAGAGCGTCGTCGTCGCCGGCTAGCACCACCCACCGAACGAGGAGCACGATCGTGACAGAGCAGACCTCCGAGGCCGTACAGCCCAGCGAGACAGAGTCCGAGCCGCCCATCTCGACGGCGGCACGACGTCGACCGGTGAGCCGTCGGACCAAGATCGCACTGACCGTGATCATCGTCATCGCGCTCGTCGCGACGGGCGGCCTGGTGGGNNGGTCGCATCGCCGTACAGGCCGGCTACATGCAGCCGCAGGTCACGGTGCGGTCCCCGGCAGGCGGGACCGTCGCGGTCAGCAACGGGGTCAACGGCGCGTTCGTCACCGCCGGTACGCAGCTCGCCATCGCATACGACCCCAACGCGGTCTTCGTCACCGCCCGGGTCGACGAGACGAAGATCAACGATGTGCACGTCGGCCAGGTCGTCGACATCGCCGTCGACGCGTTCAGCGGTACTCCGCTCACGGGCCGGGTCGTCGGGATCAAGGACGGCGCGGCGGGCGTCTTCTCCCTGTTCGGCCAGTCCAACACCACTGGCAACTTCCAGAAGGTGACGCAGGTCATCCCGGTGAAGATCTCGATCGACGACCGTTCAGGCCTCGACCTCGTACCGGGCATGAACGTCACGGCCAAGATCCACCGGTCGTGACAGCGGCCGCGGTCGCGGAAGGCTCCGCCACCACCACGGCGTCGGCCGACCCCGACGCGGTCCAGCACTGGGTCGTACCGCTCCTGGTCCTCATCGTCGGCATGTTCATGACGGTGCTCGACACGTCCATCGTCAACGTCGCCGTACCGACGATCCAGACCGAGTTCGGCGGCAGCGCGACCGACATCGCGTGGATCAGCACCGCNNTACAGCCTCGTGCTCGGCGTCGTCGTGCCGACCACGGCGTGGCTCGGCGACCGCGTCGGACTCGCCCGCCTGTACATGATCGGCCTGGCGGGGTTCGCGATCGCGTCGGCGCTGTGCGGGCTGTCGTGGAGCCTGCCCAGCCTCATCGGCTTCCGCGTGCTGCAGGCGATCCCCGGCGCGCTGCTGCCCGCCATCACGATGACGATGGTCTACCGCATCGTCCCCAAGGACAAGATGGGCGCGGCGATGGGCATGTACGGCATCGGCGTGATCGTCGCCCCCGCGCTCGGCCCGACGCTCGGCGGATACCTCGTCGAGTTCGTGAACTGGCGCGTCATCTTCTACATCAACGTACCTATTGCGGTGGTGGGCGTCACCCTCGCGCTGATGTTCCTCCCTCCGTTCCCTCGCTATCCCACGTTCCGGTTCGATGTGCTCGGCTTCCTGACGGCGGCGGGCGGGCTGGTGTGCCTGCTTCTCGCCACCTCGGAGGGAGGGGCCTGGGGATGGACGAGCTACCCGATCCTCGGCCTGTTCCTCGCGTCGGCGGTGCTGCTCGCGCTGTTCGTCGTGGTGGAGCTGGAGCTGGAGCACCCACTGCTCAACCTCGCGGTGTTCCGCACCTGGCCGTTCACGAACTCACTGCTCATCATCGCCGTACAGACCGTCGGCATGTACTCGACGCTGTTCTACATCCCGGTGTTCGTGCAGTCGGCGATGGGTCTGCCAGCCCTGCAGTCGGGGCTTCTCGTTCTGCCGCAGGCACTCGTCATGGCGGCCGTCGCTCCGATCTCGGGACGGCTGTACGACCGGATCGGCCCACGGTGGCTCGTGTTCTTCGGGCTCCTCATTGCCGCGTTCGCCATGCACCTCATGACCGGCATCAACCTCAACACGACCAAGGGCGAGATCATCGCCTGGACCTGCCTCCGGTCGCTCGGCATGGGAATGGGCATGATGTCGGTCACCGCCACCGGTATCGGGGCCTTGGACGCACGACTCACGAACTCCGGCACCGCGCTCAACAACGTCTCGCAGCGGGTCAGTGCCGCGCTGGGGCTCGCAGCGCTGTCAGCGTTCCTCTCAGGTCAGGAGGCGCAGCTCAGCGCCGACCGGGGCGGTCTCCTCGCGGCGACGGACCCCCGGATCGCCAGGTCAGGGCTGGTCGCTCTGTACCAGTTCTCGAAGTCGGTCACCCTCGAGGAGTTCGCCACCGCACTGTCCAACACCTTCGCGATCACGACATGGGTGACCGTTCTGGCGGCCCTGCTGGCGCTGGGTCTGCGGAGCGGGCCGTCGAACGCACCGCGTCAGAGGCCAGATCCTGGGGAGTGACTCGTCAGTTCCCGCGCCGGCTGGGGTGGTGCTCGGTACAGTTGCGTCGTCCTGCGACGAGAGGAATCCCGTGAGCCAGCCGCCTGGATCCGGTCCGTACCCACCCCAGGGTGTTCCGCCGCAGCAACCGCAACAGCCCCCGTACGGTGGAGGGCCCTACCCCGGGGNNGCCGCCGAACTTCGCGGCGCAGCAGCCCTATGGCGTGCCGCAGGGTCAGCCCGGGCCCAGCCCGTATGGGCAGGCGGCCCCAAGCTGGAACCAGGCCGGAGGCGTACCTCCCCAGCCTCCGAAGAAGAAGTCGCGCGCCGCCCTCATCGTCGGCGTGGGGGCCATCGTCATCGTGCTGATGATCGTCGCCGGCATGGCCATATACGCGAACCAGAACAACAAGGTGGTGACGGGCGGGGCACCCGCGACCGCCCCGGCGTCGAGCACCGGGAAGGCGACAGCCGGGACCCAGGCCGGCCCGACCGCGAAGATCACGGCTGCGTTGACCGTCACCTGCTCCGGCAGCACCATCGACAGCAGCATGTTCACGGCCAAGGTTCCTTCGGGTTGGTCGTGCATGCCCGTGTCGAGTGGCGTGACCATCAGCGACAAGAAGTTCGACACCCTCGTGGTGATGGATCTCTTGTCCACCGCCGACGCCGTGGCGGCGTGCAACGAGCTCACGAGCACGGCGACCGTGACCGCTCTCGCTGACACGCAATGGGGTGGCAAGACCGCGAAGACCGTCGAAGCGGACAACTCAGGCTCGAAGGTACACATGCGCTGCGTCTCCGTGAACGATGCGGTCTACTACCTGATGGGGATCCCGGTCTCCGGCACGTACAACGACATCGTGGCCGGTGCCGACGCTCTGACGAGCGCCTGGACCTGGAAGTAGGCCCACTCCGATTCCGCTGGTGAGCACACCTGTTGGTGGAACCCCCTCCCACTAGGCTGTGCGCAGTCGACCGCGAGGGGAGTGTCCGATGAGCCAGCCGCCCGGATCTGGACCTGGACCGTTTGGGCAGCCGCCCGGTCAGACCCCCTTGGGCCAGCCCCCGCAGCAGAACCCCTACGGGTCGTCGCCCGTACCGCCGCCGCAGCAGAACCCCTACGGGTCGTCGCCCACACCGCCTCCGCAGCAGCAGCCCGTATATGGGCAGCAGCCGCCGCAGACTCCGTATGGGCCTTCGCCGACGCCGACGCCTGCCCCGCCGAATCCGTATGGCCCTTCGCCCACGCCCACGCCTGCCCCGCAGACTCCGTACGGGTCTTCGCCCACGCCTGCGCCGGCGCCGAGTGGCACGCAGCCGTACGTGCCGGGACAGNNNNGCGTATGGCGGTTCTGCTATGCCCGGTCTGCTGCCGCTGGCGTATGGCGCTTCTGCCACGTCCGCGCCGCAGGCGCCGACGTACCCGTCCGTGCCCGGTGCGTACCCGCCCGCGCCCCCCGCCAAGAAGTCGAGGACCGGATTGGTCATCGGTGTGCTCGCCGCGGTGCTGGTCCTGCTCGTGGGTGGCGGCTTCCTGGTCTCGCAGGCGATGAAGAAGCCTGCTGCGGTTGCCCCGATCACGACCCCGAGTGCGCAGACGACCACCGAGGCCACGACGTCCAGCGCACCGTCGTCGACGAGCGCCTCTGCGACGTCCTCGACGAGCGGTTACCCGGGCTTCGCCTTGAGCGGGACGACCCTGAATGGTTCGAACTTCAGCGCCTCACTGCCGACCGGGTGGCATCTCAGCGCTCACAACGGCGGCGAGAATGAGGGCGAGCTCCTCGACGAGAACAACAACCTCGTGGACTACTTCAGCGGCTTCCCGCGTGCGGCCGTCGAGAACTGCGCGTTCTACGCGGCGTCGATCGCCGGCACCACGGGTGTCGAGACGGCCCAGCCGCCCGTCGCCGTGACCGATGCGATGTGGGGCACTGACAAAGCCACGGGTGTCGAGGTCACGTACATGCGGGCGTCGCAGACGGAGCAAGAGGTCATCGGCTACTACTGCCTCGACCATGCCGGCATCAGCGTCATGGTCCGCAGCATCGCCTGGCAGTCAGACCGGGCGTCGGTGCAGACCGGGGCCAAGGCACTGCTCGCCAGCTGGAAGTGGCAGTGAGCTGAGCCAACGCGTACGAAGGCCCGGGTGAGCGATCACCCGGGCCTTCGTGCCGTTGTGGCGGACGCCGACTAGATCCGGCGACGGGCCGCTCCGCGATCCGCTGACTGCGCGAGGGAGGCGTAGATCTTCAGCGCCTGCGAGACCACACGGTCCCGGCTCTCCGGCTGCCAGCCAAGCTCGTCGCGGCGCGCGCGCCGGGCAGCGAGCTCGTCGTCTGAGACGCACAGCGTGATCGATCGGTCCGGGATCGAGATCTCGATCTCGTCGCCGTCCTCGATGAGTCCGATGGCGCCGCCGGCTGCCGCTTCCGGCGACATGTGCCCGATGCACAAGCCGCTCGAGCCTCCGGAGAAGCGCCCGTCGGTGATCAGCGCGCACACAGGGCCGAGGCCGACGGCCTTGAGGTACGAGGTCGGGTAGAGCATCTCCTGCATCCCCGGGCCGCCCTTCGGACCCTCGTAGCGAACCACGACCACGTCGCCCGGCTTGATCTTCCCGCCGAGGATCGCCTCGACGGCCGCCTCCTGCGACTCGGACACCTTGGCGGTGCCGCGGAACGTCCACTGGTCCTCGGACACGCCCGCCGTCTTCACGATGGCACCGTCGGGGGCGAGGTTGCCGTAGAGGATGGCCAGGCCGCCCTCAACGGTGTACGGGGTGGTGGTCGACCGGATGCAGCCGTTCTCGGAGTCTGTGTCGAGGCTCGGCCAGCGCTTCGTCGAGGAGAACGCCTCGGTGGTACGAACTCCGCCGGGGGCCGCATGGAACAGCTCGATCGCCTCCGGAGTGGCGGCGCCGCTGCGGATGTCCCAGTCGCTGAGCCAGCTCTCGAGGGAGTCGGCGTGGACGGCGTGGACGTTGCGGCTGAGCAGCCCGCCGCGGTCCAGCTCGCCGAGGATGGCGGGGATGCCACCGGCGCGGTGGACGTCCTCCATGTAGTACTTGTGCGAGCTCGGCGCGACCTTGCAGATGCAGGGCGTCTTGCGGGAGAGCGCGTCGATGTCGTACTGGTCGAAGTCGACCTCGGCCTCGACGGCCGCGGCGAGCAGGTGCAGCACCGTGTTGGTCGAGCCACCCATCGCGATGTCGAGGCGCATCGCGTTCTCGAACGCGTCCTTCGTCGCGATGGATCGCGGCAGGACGGACGCGTCGTCGTCGTCGTACCAGCGCTTGGCCAGCTCGACCGCGATCTTGCCCGCAGTGAGGAACAGGTCTTTGCGCGCGGCGGACGTCGCCAGCGTCGAGCCGTTGCCGGGGAGGCCCAGGCCGAGCGCCTCGACAAGGCAGTTCATCGAGTTGGCGGTGAACANNTCGGACACGTTCGGGTCGGCCGCCTGGACCATCGCGTCGACGAGATCGAGGCCGACTCCTGTCTCCGTACCGATCGTGGCGCGGCCGGCCTCCATCGGGCCGCCGGAGACGAACACCGTGGGGATGTTGAGCCGCATCGCCGCGATGAGCATCCCGGGCGTGATCTTGTCGCAGTTCGAGATGCAGACGAGGGCGTCGGCGCAGTGGGAGTTGA
Organism: Propionibacteriaceae bacterium; assembly: GCA_003158895.1. Classification (GTDB taxonomy): domain Bacteria; phylum Actinomycetota; class Actinomycetes; order Propionibacteriales; family Propionibacteriaceae; genus Fen-668. The sequence goes on along the minus strand of PMLO01000085.1, from coordinate 7,306 downwards.
CCATGTACTCGACGGAGTCCGCGATCACCTCGCGGCTGGGCAGCGAGTACAACATACCGCCGTGCCCCATCGCGATCCCGTCGTCAATGGCGATCGTGTTGAACTCGCGCCCGACGCCGCCGGCTTCGGCGATGGCGCCGCAGACGAGCTGGCCCATGTCCTTGAGGTGCACATGGCCCGGTACGAACTGGGTGAACGAGTTCGCGACCGCGATGATCGGCTTGCCGAAGTCAGCGTTGGTCATACCGGTCGCGCGCCACAGGGCGCGTGCGCCGGCCATGTTGCGACCGTGGGTCGTCGTACGGGAACGAAGAGCGGGCATTGATCCTCCTGGATGACGGGTACCAGGGTAATCCGCGGGGCCGCCCATCGGGCCCGCGTCCCGAGATCCCTGGTCAGCGCTCGGTACGGGTCGGGGTTCCCGGTGAGCGGGTCAGCGGACCTGCCATGGTTGAACCCGAGTTGTGGTCGTTGTGGGAGGGGTCCCAGCGACACTCCGACGATCAACCCGAGTTGTGGTCGTTCTCACGTCCGCAGGAGCCCCCGTAACGACCCCAACTTCAGTCGAACCGGAGGAGCCCCGGTACACCGCCCTGAGAACGACCACAAACCCGGTTGAACCGTACGAGTCGGCCGCGCCACGCCACTGCGCCGTCCCTAGCTCACCGCCATCCCACCGCGTCGCGAGAAGCGGGCGATGTCGTAGAGGGGCCGCGTCATGTCGTGTGAGGCGAACCGGCGTCAGCCGGGCGACGGCCGATCGCCGTAGGGTGAGGTCGTGCGATTCTCGGTGGTCCCCGCCTCGTACGTCGTGTTCCTCCGCGAGGGGACTGGGGGCGACGAGGTGCTGCTCCATCTACGGCAGGGCACGGGGTACATGGATGGGCACTGGGCCACGATCGCCGGTCACGTCGAGGAGGGCGAGTCGGTGTTCGCGGCTGCGGTACGCGAGGCGGACGAAGAGGTCGGCGTCCACGTCGCCACGGCTGACCTCGTACCCCTGACCGTGATGCACCGCACGGAGAACAACGGTGATCCCATCGAGGAGCGGGTCGACTTCCTCTTCACATGTCGGCGGTGGGCTGGAGAACCGCGACGCGTCGAGCCTGACAAGTCCGCGGAGCTCGCGTGGTTCCCCCTGGCAGACCTGCCGTCGCCGATGGTGCCGCATGAGGCGTTGGTGCTGGAATGTCTGGCGTCGGGGGAGGACGTGCCGCTCGTGATCCCGTACGGCTTCGAGCGCTAGCAGCTCAGATGTCCTCGCCGGCGACCAGCGCTGCGCGGCGGGTGTTGCGCAGGGAGCCGGTGAGGTAGAAGCCCAGGCCGACCCAGACGAGAGCGAGGCCGACGAAGTACAGGGGCGGTACGGGCTGGCGGAGGATGAAGATGCCCGTCAGTAGCTGGATGGTCGGGGAGATGAACTGCATCATGCCGAGCGTGCCGAGCGGGATGCGGGGCGCGGCGATCGCGAACAGCCACAACGGTCCCGCGGTGATGACGCCGGCGCCGATGAGGAGCAGCGTCGGCCCGACGCCCGTACCTAGGTGCTGGGACGGGCCGAGCCAGATGAGGTACCCGAGCGCGATCGGTACGAGGAGACCGGACTCGACGGCCAGCCCCTCGAGGGCTCCGAGCACGGCACGCTTCTTGAACACCCCGTACACCGCGAAGCTCGTCGCCAGTACGAGCGCGACCCAGATCGTCTTCGTCATGACCACCGCGATGACGGCTACGCCGATGGCCGCGAAGCCGATCCCGACCAGCGACTGCCGGGAGGGACGCTCGCCGAACACGATCATGCCCAGGACAACGTTGAGCAACGGGTTGAGGAAGTAGCCGAGGCTCGCCTCGGCGACGTGGCCGGCGTTGACGGCCCAGATGTAGGTGAGCCAGTTCAGCGCGATGAAGACCGACGCTGCCAGCAGCCTCGGCCAGACGAACCGCAGGCTCTTCAGCCAGCTCCACGGCCGGCGCAGCACCACGAGCATGATCACGACGAGCACGAGCGACCAGACGACCCTGTTGGCGAGCAGCTCGAGGGCACCTGCCTGCTTGATGAGCGGCCAGTACAGAGCCGTGAAGCCCCACAGGATGTAGGTCGTCAGACCCTGCGCCATGGCCTTTCGGTCCGTGGCACGCTCGTCCGTTGGCTTCACCGGGCGAGCATGTCACAGGCTCCCGACAAGGCCGTACGGATTCTCACGCCAGGCCGGGCGTTGCCGCCCCGACGATGCTCCGCAGAGCCGCGACATGCGCCGCGTACGCCTTTCGACCCGTCGCGGTGAGTGACACCGACGTGCGCAGCCGACCCCCGGAGGTCGCCTTGGTCAGCTTCGCGTACCCTGCCGCCTCCAGCGTCGCGAGGTGCTTGCTGAGTACGGAGTCGGAGACGCCCAGCTCGTCCCGCAGCACGGGGAACGCGGCGAAGTCGAGGCCTGCGAGCATCGCGCAGGCCCGCAGCCGTACGGGGTTGTGGATGATCTCGTCGAAGGCCGGAGCCGTCATCGGGCGGCATGCTTCCGGACGAGAGCTGCGTCGTAGCTTCTGCTCATCAGCGCCAGGAGGATCGCGGTCACGACGGCCACCGCGAGCAGCCACCAGCTGACCCCGTACGCGCTGGCGACCAGGCAACTGAGGGTGGGTGCGCCGATCAACACGGCGAGTATTCCCGCGACGTGCCGGCGGTTCCCTCGGATCGACGGCCACACGCCTGTCACGTGCTCGTACGTGAACATGAGGGCCAGCAACGACGCGATCGTGGCCATGGTCACGGCGGTTTCCAGTGCCATCTTGTCTGTCGCTAGCAGGGCGAACATGACCGGGAACCCAGCGCACGTGATGCCGTACCACGGCGCGTACCAGGGCGTCGACGTGGCGATCTGAGCGCTGCGCAGCTCCGCGGCGGCGGCAGCGTCGA
>PMLO01000085.1:3099-4297 GCA_003158895.1 Propionibacteriaceae bacterium | reverse complement strand
GAGCCGTCGACGAGGCAGAAGGCGGTGATCGGTCGTCGTACCCGGTCGCCGAGCGACCCCAGACCGGATCGCGTACGTGACGACATGCTCCGGACGGTACCGGTCGCCACGGACATGGCCGCGCTCCGAGACGCTCAGGCCCGGCGTACATCCGTGTGGCCGAAGTCGTCGCCCTTCCAGAGCAGAGGCTCACCGGAGTCCTTGGCCAGTGCGTACGAGAAGCAGTCTCCGAAGTTGAGCCGGGCCGGATTGCCGCTGCCGCGGCCGAAGTCATGATGAGCGCCGCGGGCGATCTTGGCCTGGGCGACGGTGAGGTCGACGACCTCGATACTGAGATCTGCCAACAGGTCATCGAGCCCCCGCGACAGGACAGGGTCATGTCGACCGTCCACCACGATGCTCAACTCGACGTACGTCGCAGCAGAGATCGCCCGCCGTTGGGCCTCTCTGATCATCGTCAGGTGGGCCCCCCGATCTGATTCGCCGAAGAGGATGGCCGCCAACGCGGAAGTGTCGATAATCACCTCGGCAGACCGGTCTCGTCGTCGTACATGTCGTTCATGAATGCCTTCATCTCCGCGCGATCCTCGTCGGTGAGGCGAGCGTCGAAGATCGCGAGGATCTCGTCCACCCGGCGCCGCTTCGCCCCTTGCTCATCGTCGAGCCTGCGGAGGTACTCCAGCAGCGCCGCCTCGATGACACTCGTCTGGGACAGGCCGGTGCGCTGCGCAGCGTCGCGCGCGAGCTGGTGGACCCGTTCGTTCTTGATGTTGAGGCTCATGGCGCTATTCTACCCATAGGTGGTAGATGTCTACCCTGACGATTCCGCGACCCTGTGCCCGACCCAGTCGGCGACGGCTTGGCGCAGGTTCTCGTGGCCCAGGCGCACAGCGTCGGCGAGGGGCTGCCCCGCGGGGGTGATGCAGACCAGGGAGACCGACTCCGAGGCGAACGGCAGCGCGTCGGCGGTGATGAGGCCACCGAAGACGGCGGCTGGTACGCAGTGGCGCTGGGCGATGGCGGCCACGCCTGCGGGTGTCTTGCCCTGCAGCGTCTGGCCATCCACGGAACCCTCGCCCGTGAGCACCAGATCGGCCTCGGCAATCGCCTCCTCGAGCCCGATCGTGTCGGCGACGAGCTCGACGCCGGGGCGCATCCGCGCGCCGAGGAAGCCGAGCAGCGCCCAGCCGAGACCACC
>PMLO01000085.1:0-3058 GCA_003158895.1 Propionibacteriaceae bacterium | reverse complement strand
TCGGCCGGTACGGGCGCGAGCTCTGTCGCGTCCCCGTCCAGGAACCGCACTCCCAGTTCCGCCAGCACCCCGGCGCCCGCGTCGTTGGTCGCCGATCCGCCCAGGCCGATGACGAGATGACGGGCGCCCGCATCGAGTGCGGCCTGTACGAGTCGGCCCACCCCTTGCGTCGACGAACGCCGAACCGCACGTTCACCAGGGGCGATGGCCTCCAGCCCGGCCGCGGACGCCATCTCGATGACCGCGCGATGGGTGGCCGGCGACCACGCGTACCCGGCCTCGATCGGCCTGCCCAACGCATCCGGTACCACGACGGGTACCCATGCATCACCCGTCGCGGCGGCGATCGCGGCCACGAAGCCCTCGCCCCCGTCGGACATCGGCAGCTGGATGACGACCGCGTCCGGCACCGCGTCGCGCACCCCGTCGGCCATCGCCTGCGCCGCTTCTGGCGCTGTCATGGACTCTTTGTACGAGTCCGGCGCACACACCACGATCATCTGGCACCTCCGGGCGACGACTTTACGGCCGCACGGGTCCTCGCCACCCAAGATCCAGGGTCAGGTCGCTTGAGTGACCTCGTACACGGGCTTGCCGGACTTTGCGAAAGCGTCGATGTTGGCGATCGTGGTGTCAGCGATGGCCTGCAGCGCATCTGCGGTGAAGAACGCCTGATGGCCTGTGACAAGGACATTGGGGAAGGTGAGCAGGCGCTCGAACACGTCGTCGCGGATGACCTCGTCCGACTTGTCGTCGAAGAACAGCGCGGCCTCTTCCTCGTAGACGTCGAGCCCCAGGTGTCCGATGGCGCCGCTCTTGATGCCGTTGACCACCGCCAATGTGTCGACGATCGCGCCCCGGCTCGTGTTGATCAACATGGCGCCGTGCTTCATCCTGGCGACCGCATCAGCGTCGATCAGGTGCCGGGTCTCTGGTGTCAGTGGGCAGTGCAGCGTGACGATGTCGGACTGTTCCAGCAACGTGGCAAGTGGCACGTACTCGACGCCGATCTCGCTGCACGCGGTGTTGGGCCTGATGTCGAAGGCCAGCAGCTTGCAGCCGAATCCCGTCATGATCTTGGCCACGCCGGTCCCGACGCGGCCGGTTCCGACCACGCCCACGGTGCGGCCATGGAGGTTGAAGCCAAGCAGTCCTTCGAGGGCGAAGTTGCCCTCGCGCACCCGCGCGTAGGCGCGGTGAATATTGCGGTCAAGGGACAGCATCAAGGCCACCGCATGTTCGGAGACCGCCTCCGGCGAGTAGGCCGGCACGCGAGCGATGACGACGCCGTACCGTTTGGCAGCGGTCAGATCGACATTGTTGAAGCCGGCTGAACGAAGAGCCACGATGCCCACGCCCAGCGACGAGAATTCTTGAAGAACCGCATCGTCAACCTGGTCGTTGACGAACACACAGACGGCGTCCGCGTTGCGGGCGAGGACCGCCGTATCCGCCGTGAGCTGCGCTTCGACATAGTGGAGGGTGTGCTTGTTCGAGGCGGCCGCGTCGAGGAACTGGCGGTCATAGGACTTCGTGCTGAAGACGGCGATTTCCATGGGGTCCTTTGGGTCGAGCAGTTCGAGCATCTGGCGTCGGTCAGTCCGGCGTGCCAGGCGCTGGCGGCTCTGGGACCAGACAGTACGCCCGCGTCTACCGACTCGTTGGGCCAGTGTGCAGGCTTGGTCCCATGAAGCTGCTCCTGCTCGGTGGTACAGCATTCCTCGGTCGCGCGATCGCCACGGAGGCGGTGGCCCGCGGCATCGAGGTGACCTGCCTTGCTCGTGGCACGAGCGCTCCGCCCAGTGGCGTGGCGTTCGTGACGGCCGACCGCGATGAACCGGATGGCCTGTCATCCCTAGCCACGCTGCACTGGGACACGGTGATCGACGTCTCGCGCCAGCCCGGGCAGGTGCGGCAAGCGGTCCGGGAGCTGTCGACCGACCACTTCGTGTTCATCTCCACGACGAGCGTCTATGCGTACGGGGACCGGCTCGAGCAGGACGAGAGCTCCCCGCTCCTCCCGGCGCTCGACGGCGACGTCATGACCGACATGAGCACGTACGGACCGGCCAAGGTGGCGTGCGAGGAGGCTGTACGGGCTGCGTCGTCGCCATCCACGATCATCCGGCCCGGGCTCATCGGCGGACCCGGCGACACGTCCGCCAGGAGCGGCTACTACCCGTGGCGGTTCGCCCACCCGACAGGCGAGGACGTGCTCGTACCGGACGACCCCGACTTCCCTTGTGCGCTCATCGACGTGGACGACCTGGCCGCGTGGACGGTCACGGTTGCCGAGAAGCGCATCACCGGGACGTACAACGCGACGGGTCGTACGACGGGGTTGGCCGAGGTACTCGACGCTGCGCGGCGTGCGGCCGGCGACCAGGCACCCCCGCCACGACCCGTACCCGTGGAAATCCTCCGCGCAGCCGGTGTCGCGTCCTGGATGGGCCCGAGATCGCTGCCGTTGTGGATCGACGACCCGGCGGATCGCTGCGGCGCGACGGCGAACACGGACGCCGCGCAGGCACGAGGCCTGACGACCCGGCCCCTCGTGGAGACGTTCACGCGAGTGCTGGAGTACGAGGAGGAGCGGGACGTACCTCGCCGGGCGGGGCTGTCCGACCTCGAGGAGACGGAGCTCCGCAGCCGACTGGCCTAACCCTCGACGAGCGCCGCGAGCCGATCGAGCGTGGCGATCATCGCCTGCTCCATGCGGGCGGGAGCGCCGCCGCGGCCGATCATGTCGGCGGCCTTGGATGCGCCCCAGTCGTACGTCTCCCGGACGAGCGTGTTCTCGCCCTGCGGCTCCAGCTCGTACCTCCAGCGCTGTCCGCCGAACACGACTTTCCCGAAGAACTCACCGATGGTCTCCCAGGCGATCAGGCGGTCCGGCTCGTACTCGACGACGTGGTTTGTGGTGCGGTACGGGAACCCTCTCATCGCCATCCCCATCGTGAACCGGCTGTCGAGCACGAGCGGAGCCGGCCCCTTGGCGCGGCCCTTGACCATGCCGGACCCGTCGATCACGGAGTGCTGATCGATGTCGGTGAGCACG
>PMLO01000054.1 GCA_003158895.1 Propionibacteriaceae bacterium | reverse complement strand
CCGCGAGATCGCCGACATCCTCACGGACATGCTGTGGCGCGGCGACTTCCCGTACAAGGCGGGCAAGTCATCGGCGCGCGCGCTCGCGTCAGGAGTGCCTCGCATCGGCGAGGGGATCATCAGGCTCGACGAGGACGGCGTGGTCTCGTACGCGTCCCCGAACGCGGTCTCCGCCTACCGGCGTCTCGGACTCCAGGGGGACCTGGTCGGCGAGGACATCGCGCAGCTCACGTCGACGCTCATGGTCGGAGCAGAGCCGACCGACCAGGCTCCCACCAAGGTCATCAGCCAGAAGCTCCCGGCGACCGTCGAGGTGGAGACCGACCGGGGATCGATCAACGTCAAGGTCGTACCGCTCACCGACGCGCACGGCTCCATCGGTACGTTGCTCGTCTGCCGCGACACGACCGAGCTCCGGCGACGCGAACGGCAGCTCGTCACCAAGGACGCCACGATCCGTGAGATCCATCACCGGGTCAAGAACAACCTCCAGACGGTCGCCGCGCTGTTGCGCCTACAGGCTCGCAGGATCCAGTCCGAGGAGGGCGTCCTCGCGCTCCAGCACGCGATGTCGCGCGTACAGGCGATCGCCATCGTGCACGAGATCCTGTCCCAGACGTTCGACGGGCGCGTCGAGTTCGACGACGTGATGGACCGGCTGCTGCGGCACGTCGGCGACGTGGCGGCCTCGCGGGGACAGGTCACCGCCCGCCGCGACGGTTCATTCGGCGAAGTTGCGGCAGCCGCGGCGACGAGCCTGTCCCTCGTGCTCACGGAGCTGTGCCAGAACGCCATCGAGCACGGCTTCTCGTCCGGCTCCGGGGAGGTCGTGGTCAGGCCTGTACGGAAAGGCTCCACCCTCCGGATCGAAGTCACTGACAACGGTCGTGGGCTGCCCGACGACTTCCAGGCAGGCAACACGACGAGCCTCGGCCTGTCGATCGTGGAGACGCTCGTCTCCGACCTGCACGGTCAGTTCGAGCTGGGGCCCAACCCGGACGGCCCAGGGGCTCGCGCGGTGGTCGAGGTGCCGGTCTGATCAGCCGGCGCGCATGCGGGAACGGGCCGCGCGACGCTTCAGCGCCCGACGCTCGTCCTCGCTCATGCCGCCCCACACTCCGTGGTCCTGCCCTGCGTCGAGGGCCCACTGGAGGCAGCGGTCCCGGACTTCGCAACGCGCGCACACGCGCTTCGCATCCTCGATTTGGAGCAGCGCGGGACCCGTGTTGCCGATCGGGAAGAACAGCTCGGGGTCTTCCGTGAGACAGGCAGCCCTGTCACGCCAGTCCATTCGGGTGAAGCTCCTTGTGCTAGATGACGGCTCCGTGGGGAAGACTACCGACCGGTCAGTGCCGGCGAGCCTCAAAACCACCATAGTTTAGGGTTCAGCGGAAAGAAGTCGTTATCGAGACGATCTCTGCCCACTCTGTGGGATTCACAGGTTGGCAGTTTTGAGACGAGGAGTGTGGATGAGCGTCCCCGAGCGCCGGCAGCCGGTGTCACGGCCGGTCCCGCTGACGGTGGCGGCAGTCCTCACCGGCGTGTTCGCCCTCGTCGTCATCGGGCTCGGCATCGGCTCGTCCGTACAGTCGCACGGGCAGTTCTCCATCGGCGTCGGCGTCATGCTCCTGCTGTACGGGGCGCTGCTGGGCTGGATCGCGTTCACGACCTGGCGGCAGCGGTTCTACATCCGTGGGGCGCTGGTCGGCAGCGCCCTGCTCAACCTCGCCGTCGCTCTGAGCTCGCTGTCGTCGAACGTCGCCCTGTGGAGCGTCGTGGCGGTGCTGAGCGCGGTCATCGCCGGGTGCGGCGTCCTCCCGAGCACCACGCTCGCGCTCAAGCGCGCACGCGGCGACGCCCGCGACGACCTCCCGAAGGTCTAGGCAAGCCACCTCCGGGTGGTCACTCTTCTGTCAGCGGCTACTCGTCGTCGTCCTCCGGGCGCGCCAGCCACGTGGCGAGCCTGTCGACAGGCGTCTCGAACTCCGGGTGCAGGTCCACGAACGTCCGCAGCTCCTCCGCGAGCCAGGCCAGCGTCACGGTCTCGTCCCCGCGGCGCCGGTCGAGCTCCTCGATGCCGCGGTCGGTGTCGTACACGTCAGTGCCCCGTCATTACGAGTCCTGGCCGCCCAGGGCGGCCTTGAGGAGCTGCGCCTCCTGCTCTTCGTGCAGGTGGTGCGAACCGACCGAGGGTGCTGACGACTCGGACCTGGTGAACGCCGTCATGACGAGGTCGTAGTCGGGTAGCTGGGCCTTGACTGCCGCGGCCAGGTTGCGCTCCATGTACCACCAGGCACCCTGGTTCGAGGGCTCCTCCTGGGCGTAGCGCACGTCCGTGACGTGGCGGTACCGGTTGAGCACCGCAGCGAGCTCCTTCGCCGGCAGCGGGTACAGCCTCTCGAGAGGGATGATCGCCACCTGACCCTGCAGCCCGTACTTCTCGCGGGCGGCCACAAGCTCCCACCGGATCTTGCCGGAGCACAGCACGAGACGGGTCACGGCCTGCGGATCGGTGATCGTGGGGTCGTCCATCGCGGGCTGCCAACGGCCGCCCGTGATGTCCTCGGGCATCGACATCGCAAGCTTGTTCCGCAGCATCGACTTCGGCGTGATGATCACGACGGGCCGGTGCCAGTTCACGTACGCGTGGGTGCGGAGCAGGTGGAAGTAGCTCGCCGGGGTCGACGGCTGGGCGACCGCCAGGGCGCCCTCGGAACAGAGCTGGAGCCACCGCTCGATACGGGCGCTGGAATGGTCNNGCGATGAACTCGTCGATGATCGTCTGGGCGCCGTTGGCGAAGTCGCCGAACTGGCCCTCCCAGCAGACGAGCGCTTCGGGCGCGGCCACCGAATAGCCGTACTCGAATCCCATCGCCGCGTACTCGCTGAGCAGGGAGTCGTAGATGTCGAACGTGCCCTGCTCCTGGGCGAGGTGCTTCAGCGGGACCCAGGACTCGTTGGTGCGGCGGTCGACCACGGCGGCGAACCGCTGGGAGAACGTGCCGCGGCGCGTGTCCTGGCCCGTCATGCGGATCGGACGGCCCTCCAGCAGCAGCGACCCGAGTGCCAACGTCTCCGCGGTGGCCCAGTCCATCGGGCCGGTGCGGATCATGTCGGCCCGACGCTCCAGCTGCGGCAGCACCTTGGGGTGCACTGTGAAGCCCTCGGGGAACTCGGTCATGGCAGCGGCGACGCGCTCCATCACGTCCTTGCCGATGCCCGTCCCGACCCCCTTGCCGAGCTTGGACGGGTAGTACGGGACCTTGCGGTACTCCTCCTCGGCAGAAGCGTCGGCGGTCATCGAGCGGATCTCCTTGAAGACCGTCTCCAGCCTGATCCGGAACTTCTCCGCGTACTGGTCGGCGTCGTCGGTCGTGATGTCGCCGCGACCGATGAGCGCGTCGATGTAGATCTTGCGGGTCGAGCGCTTGGCCTCGATGAGCTCGTACATCAGCGGCTGGGTGAAGCTGGGGTCGTCACCCTCGTTATGGCCGCGCTTGCGGTAGCACACGAGGTCGATGACGACGTCCTTGGCGAACCGCTGGCGGAACTCGAACGCCAGGCGCGCCACTCGTACGCACGCGTCCGGGTCGTCGCCGTTGACGTGGAAGACCGGTGCCTCGACGACCTTGGCCACGTCGGTGCAATACGTGGAGCTGCGTGAGTCGAGCGGTGCGGTCGTGAAGCCGACCTGGTTGTTGACGACGACGTGGATCGTGCCGCCAGTCTTGTAGCCGCGTAGCTGCGACATCTGCAACGTCTCGTACACGACGCCCTGGCCGGCGAACGCGGCATCTCCGTGGAGCAGGATCGGCAGGACCGGGAACTCGTGGTCGCTGACGAGGCGGTCCTGCTTGGCGCGGGCGATGCCCTCGACGACGGGATCGACGGCCTCGAGGTGGGACGGGTTGGCCGCGACGGAGGCGCGGATCCGGCTTCCCGTCCCCGACACGAACTCGCCCTCTGCGCCCAGGTGGTACTTCACGTCACCGGTGCCCTGAGTGTTGAGCGGGTCCATGTTGCCTTCGAACTCGCGGAAGATCTGGCCGTACGACTTGCCGACGACGTTGGCCAGCACGTTGAGCCGCCCGCGGTGCGGCATGCCGATGATGACCTCGCTGAGACCGATGTCGGCGGCCTGCTCGCAGATCTCGTCGACCGCGACGATCGTCGACTCGCCGCCCTCGAGGGAGAACCGCTTCTGACCGATGAACTTGGTCTGGAGGAAGGTCTCGAAGATCTCGGACTCGTTGAGCTTGTCCATGATCCGCAGGTGCTCGTCACGACTCAGCGCCACGGGCGGCTGTTCGAGCTTCCTCTGCAACCAGGTGCGCTGCTCGATGTTCGTGATGTGCATGTACTCGACGCCGATGTGACGGCAGTACGCGTCGCGCAGGATCTCGAGGGCGTCGCGCAGCGTCATCGCGGTGCGCGACTTGCCGCCGAGCGAGCCGCACGGGAACGTCCGGTCGAGGTCCCACAGCGTGAGGCCGTGGGTCTTGAGCTCCAGGTCGGCGTGGCGACGCATCCGGTACGTCAGCGGGTCGATGTCGGCCATGAGGTGGCCGAGGGCCCGGTACGACGCGATGAGCTCGAGGACGCGCGCTTCCTTGTCAACCAGCTCCGGGGCGCTGCCGACGTAGATGTCGGTGTCCCACTCGAGCGGTGCGTACGGGATGCGCAGCGAGGTGAAGATCTCCTCGTAGAAGCCGTTCCTGCCCAGCAGCAGGTTCTCCATCGTCCGCAGGAACTCGCCGGACAGGGCGCCCTGGATCACGCGGTGGTCGTACGTGGAGGTCAGCGTCATGATCTTCGAGACGCCGAGCTCGTTGAGCCGCTCGTGGCTCGCGCCGAGGTAACCGGGCGCGTACTCGATCGAACCGACACCCAGGATCAGGCCTTGACCGCTCATGAGCCGGGGGATCGAGTGGTTGGTGCCGATGCCGCCCGGGTTCGTGAGGGTCGCCGTCGTACCGGCGAAGTCGTCGACCGTGAGCAAGCCCTTGCGCGCCTTGGAGACGACCTGCTCGTACGCGCTCCAGAACTGCCCGAACGAGAGCTGCTCGCAGCTACGGATGTTGGGAACGAGCAGCTGCCGCGTGCCGTCCGGCTTCGTCATGTCGATCGCGATGCCGAGGTTGATGGTGTCCGGCTCGACGAGCGTCGGCTTGCCCTCGACGACCTCGTACGCGACGTTCATCGCCGGCACTGCCTTGAGCGCCTGCACCATCGCGTACCCGATGAGGTGCGTGAACGAGACCTTGCCGCCGATCGTGCGGGCGAGGTGGGCGTTGATCATCGTGCGATGGTCGATCACGAGCTTCATCGGCACCGTACGGACGCTGGTCGCCGTGGGCATCTCCAGTGAGCTGTCCATGTTCTTCGCGGTACGCAGCGGCGCTCCGCGCAGTGTCTGCCTGGTGGGCTGGTCCGTGATCGGTGCAGGACGCTTCGAGAAGCTCGGGGGCTGCGCGGGCAGGTACGACTGGTTGCCGGTCAGGTCGGGCGCTGGCGCCACCGCTTCCGAGCGCGACGGTGCGCCCGGGGCGGGCTGGGCGGCGGGCTCGGTGGCGCGCACTGCCTGTGCGGGAGGGCGCTGCTCGGTCACTTCGGTGGGCGCGGGGGTCTGAGCGGTTGGTGCGGCCGCGGGCGGGGCCTGCTCGAGCCGCGGCACCGGGGCAGGGGAAGTGGCAGGGGCCGGAGTGGCCGGGCTCGCCGACGGCTCGGATGGAGTGACGGGCGCCGTAGGTTTGTGGCTGCGGAAGAAGTCCGCCCACGTGGCGTCGACGGAGGACGGGTCGGCCTCGTACCGCTCGTACATCTCCTCGATGAGCCAGTCGTTGGCGCCGAAGTCCTGCGTAGCTGCAGATGTGTCCTGGTCGGGCTGAATGGCCACGGTGCCCCTCGTTCGTCGTCGTCGAGATCGAGCGATGAAACCCGATCCCTCAACCCATGTTAAGCCACGCCACCAGATACTTCGATCTCAAGAGACTCGCGCCCGGTGTGCATCGGTCGGCGTGTGCGGGTGATCCTCCAGGCCTTGATAGACACGACCACCGTGATCACGATCAGCAGGACATTGCGTGCGACCAGGGCGGCCACGGCCTGCGGCGCGCCACTGCCGCTCACGAGGTTGCCGTACTGGAGGGGGAAGACGATCTGCGTCAGGAACGCCAGGACCATGCAGAGCAGGGACCAGACCACCGGCCAGCTCAGCGACGGCCGCGAGTCATCCTCACCTCCGCCGATGAGCGCGGTGAGCGGCCCGCCCAGCCAGAGGATGTACTGAGGACTCAGCGTCTTGTTGACGTCGATCATGATGAGGATGATCGCCAGCATGACGGCGGCCACGGTCCTCGGCGTCCGCTTGATGGACCACGCGGCTCGGACGCCGATGATGATCGCCAGGAGGAAGCCGAGCATCGTGGCCACGCTGGCGATCTGGAGCGCGACCTGTGCGCCTGGGCCCGAGATCTCGTACGCGTTGTAGTTGGACAGTCCGACGATCCAGTCGCGGCCTCGGGAAAAGGCTCGCAGCCACATCAGCGGGGTGGCGGGAAGGGACTCGATCTGGAGCCCGCGGTTCGACTGCCAGGCCAGGGGGGACAGCAGCCGCCCCCAGCCACCGAACACGAGACTCGTCAGGGCCAGCGTGCCACCGGTGACCCCGAATCCGATCGCCGCCCGGGTACCTCGTCGGCCCATGCCGAGCAACGGCAGGACCAGCAGTGCGGGCCACAGCTTCAGCGCGGCACCGCAGGCGATGAGCGTTCCCGCCAGAGCGGGCCGGCGGCGGACGAGGAAGGCGCCGGCTCCCGCGAGCACGGCGGGTGCCATGTCGAAGCGGAAGTATGCGATCGGCCCCAGGAAGACCACGAACACGATCCATGTGAGGACGGCCGGTACGCGCCACTGGGGACTGCTGAGTCGCCAGGTCATCCGGGCCATCGCCGCGTCGAGCGCGAGCATCGCGGTGGCGAAAGCCCAGACGAAGGTTCCTTGGTTACCGCCGGTCACCCACCGCAACAGCTCCATCGCCCACGCCACCGGCGTCGGGTACTCGACGAGTGAGCTGGACCATGAGGTGGAGTTGGTGATCTGGCTCAGGTAGTAGGTGACGTCGCCCATGACGAAGGTCACAAAGTGCGCCCACACGTAGGCCAGAAAGGCACGACTGATGGCCCACAACGCGGCGTACGTCCAGCCGCTGGCGGCGATTCGCTTGGCCTCGCGACGCAACCACGTCATGGGCCCACCTTCCGTTCCTTGTCGTCAGACTCGTCGTTGGCGATCTCGTCGCGCACAGCATCGCCGGCTCGTCCGCTGCGCAGCATGCGACGTACGAGGATGGCCAGCCAGAGCAGGAAAAACACCAGCCCAACGTTGCGGAGCACCAGCACGATCGTCGCCAGCAGCAGCAGCGCACCGCCGTGCACCAGCGGCTGGTACAGGATCGGGTAGACCAGCTGCGTCACGAGCGTCAGGCCCAGCACGCACGCCGTGAGCGTCCGAAGGGCGCGCCAGGAAGGCACCGGAGCCTCAGCCGAGGCGCGGCCGGCCGCGACGAGCAGACCGGCGAGCGGGCCGCCCAGCCACATCATGTACTGAGGGCTGAACGTCTTGTTCGTGACGATGACGATGGTCACGACCAGCACCATGATCAGAGC
>PMLO01000117.1 GCA_003158895.1 Propionibacteriaceae bacterium | reverse complement strand
CCTGAGATCTGCGAGTACGAGCGGCGGCGGGGCGTTGAGGTCGGCCTCGTCGACGTCGTACCGATCGGTGCCGTGACGAAGGGCGAGAACGGTGAGCAGGTCGCCGACATCGCGGGCATGGGGGCTGTCGGCGTACGGATGTTCTCCGACGACGGCAGGTGCGTCTCGCGCTCGGACGTCATGCGCGACGCGCTGACCGAGATCGCGAAGCTCGGTGGCGTGCTTGCCCAGCACTCGCAGGATCCCCTCCTCACCGTCGGTGCTCAGGTTGACGCCGGCATCGCCGAGGCGGTCGGCCTCACCGGCTGGCCGACGATGGCCGAGACCGTGATCGTCGCCCGTGACGCGATCATGGGCGCCGAGCTCGGCTGCCGCGTCCACGCCTGCCACATCTCGACGGCGGCGACGGTGGCGGTCGTGCGCTGGGCGAAGGCGCAGGGCTACCCGATCACCGCCGAGGCGACGCCGCACCACCTCATGCTGGACCACACGACCGCGACGACCGGCAACCCCGTGTACAAGGTCAACCCGCCCCTGCGCTCGGTCGCCGATGTCGAGGCCATCCGCGAGGCGCTGGTCGACGGCACGATCGATGTCGTCGGTACGGATCATGCGCCGCACGCGCCGGAGACCAAGCAGGCCGACTGGTGCGAGGCGTCGATGGGGATGCTCGGTCTCGAGACCGCGCTGTCGGTCGTGGCGGAGCTGTTCGTACGGACCGGGCGACTCACCTGGGCCGACGTCGCCGACCGCATGTCGTACGCGCCGGCCCGCCTCGTCGGCATCCCCGGACATGGCCAGCCCCTCGAGGTCGGCGCCCCCGCGAACCTCTGCCTCGTCGACCCGCAGCGCACGTGGCGCGCGCAGGGCCGCGACCTCGCGAGCATCGCCGAGAACACCCCGTACGAAGGCATGGAGTTCTCCACCCGCGTCGTCGCGACGCTGCTGCGAGGCAAGGTCACGTACGACCTGGACGCCCGCTTCGCGTAGCTGCTCGGGGAGAGGACCTGGCTGCCTCGGCGAGAGACCTTGTACCGGCTAGCGGGCCATCGCGGAGACGCGGGACCAGGCGCGGGAGAAGAGGCCGGGGCCGGGGACGATGGCGGTCGGTGCGCAGAGTCCGCGACCGGCCACCTCCTCGTACAGGTCGAGGATCTTCTGGTTCTGGCCGGCCACTGTGTAACGTCCGGCCAGTTCGCGGCTGACCTCCGCCGCCTTCTCACGGGCCACGGGATCGCGGACGCGGTCCATGAGCCGCAGCATCGCACCGGCCATCGCATCAGGCGTCGGGTCGCAGAACTCGCCATTGACCTTGTCGTGCAGCACAAGGCCAAGCTCCCGGTCGCACACGATGAGAGGCAGCCCGGCATGCGCGGCCTCGTGGAGCACGAGCGCCTGCGTGTCGGTGAGAGACGGGAAGACGAAGACGTCGGTGGCGGCGTAGTACGGGCCGAGCTGGCTGCGGTCGACCTCGCCGACGAGCGTGATCTCGGGGTGGCGCTTGGCGCGGAGAAGCCGCGCACGCAGCGTCGGCACCTTCTTCCAGTCACCGACGATCATCAGCTCGGTTTCGGGGGCCGCCTTGCGGACGATCTTGTACGCATCCAGCAGGAGCCCGATTCCCTTCTCGGGCGCGATCCGGCCGATGTAGGAGAACCTCACACCCTCGGCGCGCGGGATCTCAGGACCGTTCATCGGCAGCGCGTCAACGCCGTTGGGGATCGTCCGTACATCGAGCTCCGGCGCCCACGCCAGCACCCTCTTCGCCGTCTTCGGCGACGGGGTGGTGACGACGGTCGCGGCGGTGAGCATCGCCGTACAGGCTCCGAGCAGGTCCGCGGCCATCCACTGCCGGCCGGCATGCCGGAACGCCTTGGCGCTCTGTCGGGCCTCCCCTGTGTCGAGGGCGCCCGTGCCCGCCCGCACGCGCCACACGTGGTACGCGGCGGAAAGCACTGGCGTGAGCAGGGCGTAGTGCTCGGCGTACGCATCCCAGTCGGTGTGCCACGTCACGACGAGCGGGATGCCCGTGCGGCGTGCGAGCGCCACACCCATGAGGCCGACGAGGCCCAGACCGTGCACGTGGATGACGTCCGGCTTCAGGTCACCGACCTCGGTGACGAGCTGCTCCGCGTACGCACCGGACGCGACGCGAGCCGGCACGCTCGGGACTCGTACGCTGGGAAGCCTGACCTCGATCCGGCCGGGATGATGGGCGTACGGATTCGGCCCCTTGGATCTCGGCGCCACGACGATGACCTCGTGACCGGCATCGAGCAGCGCGCCTTCGATCTGCTGGACGGCATAGAGGATCCCGCTACGGCCGGGGCCGTAATTGTCGGTGAACTCGGCGATCCTCAGCGGGTGGGCCACTCAACCAGCCTATCCAGAGGTCAGACCAGCGGTGCGCATACCCCTCAGCCCACGCCTGGCGAGAGCGCCACCGGACAGGCATCCAGATGCCTGTCCGGTCGACAATCGGAGGTTCGACGACTCGCTGGGGCGGAGGCTCCATCGCCGTTGCTCGGGCGTATCGTCGGGATTCGTGACCACCGTCATCGAAACCAAGAATCTCACCAAGTCCTTCGGCAGCACTCGTGCGCTGGACGGGCTGGACCTCTCCGTCGAGCAGGG
>PMLO01000076.1:18286-23885 GCA_003158895.1 Propionibacteriaceae bacterium | reverse complement strand
GCGGTTCCGGCCGATGCTGGTGGCGCTCGCCGCGGGGATCGGACGGGACCTCGGCCGTGAGATCGACGACGAGAGCGTCATCAAGGCGGCCTTGGTCGTCGAGCTGACCCATGTCGCGTCTTTGTACCACGACGACGTCATGGACTCCGCCGAGCTGCGCCGCAGCGCGCCGAGCGCGAACGCGGTGTACGACAACTCGGTCGCGATCATGGTCGGCGACTTCCTGTTCTCCCGCGCGTCGAGCGTCGTCGCGACGCTGGGTACGGACTTCGTGGCCGTGCAGGCCGAGACGTTCGCCCGACTCGTACAGGGTCAGATCGCCGAGCTCCTCGGCCCGCGCGGCACCGCCCCGGTCGAGCACCACCTCGCGGTGGTCTCCGACAAAACCGGGTCGCTCATCGCGTCGTCGGCACGGTTCGGCGGCATGGTGGCCGGCCTCGGCGAGGAGGAGCTCGACGCGCTCACCCGCTTCGGCGAGGAGATCGGCGTCGTCTTCCAGCTGTCCGACGACCTCATCGACATCACGAGCGAGACGACGGGCAAGACTCCTGGGACCGACCTGCGCGAGGGCGTACAGACCTTGGCGACCCTCACGGTGGCCGCGTCGACAGATCCGGCGGATGCGGAGCTCAAGGGGCTGGTGTCCGGCCCGCTGAGCGAGCCAGAGGTGGAACGGGCGCTGACACTGTTGCGGTCGCACCGGGTCATCGCCGAGACGCGCGCGGAGATCGCGCGCCGCGCCGAGGTGGCACGATCGTGCCTGCTCGGGTTGCCCGAGGGGCCGGCAAAGCGGGGCCTCGACGCGCTGTGCGACACGGTCGTCACGAGATCCGCCTGAGGCCATGACGGTCTCGCCCGATCTCGAGATCGGCCCTGACGGTCTGGCCCGTTCGTGGGGCTCGTCCGACCCGCTGCTGCGGGACTACTACGACACCGAATGGGGCATGCCTGTACGCGACGAGCGGGGCGTGTTCGAGCGCCTGAGCCTGGAGGCGTTCCAGTCGGGCCTGTCGTGGTTGACGATCCTTCGCAAGCGGCCGGCGTTCCGGGACGCGTTCGCCGGGTTCGACCCCGAGGCGGTGGCTGCGTTCGACGGGCGTGACGTCTCGCGGCTCATGGCCGACGCCGGAATCGTACGGAACCGGCTCAAGGTCGACGCCACCATCGCCAACGCCCGTGCGACGGTGGCGCTGCGAGAGGCCAGCGGACTCGGCGATCTCGTCTGGTCCTATCACCCCGAGGCCACCCCGACGCCGATGTCGTGGGCCGAGGTGCCCGCCGTGTCTCCCGAGTCAGTCGCGCTGGCGAAGCGCCTCAAGCGCGAAGGGTTCCTGTTCGTCGGCCCGACCACGATGTACGCGCTGATGAGTGCCCTCGGCATCGTCGACACCCACCTCATGGGCTCCCACCGCCGGGGCTGTTCGGGCCTCTGGCCGCAGTAGTGCCGGATCCATGTTCTTGCCCCACAGAACTCGGGTCAGGGGCGCGGATTCCGCCGACGCTGACGCAGCCCTGTTGTCAGTGATGGTGTTCGTGACCTGCAGTTCGTGGGTTGCAGCGACTGACTCACCAGATCGTCACGCGCTCCTCGGGGGCGAGCCACAGGGCGTCGGACTCGACAACGCCGAACGCGGAGTAGAAGTCGTCGATGTTGCGGACGATCTGGTTGCAGCGGAACTCGGAGGGAGAATGCGGGTCAGTCGCGAGCCGCTGCAGCACGAGCTCGTCGCGGGACTTCGTCTGCCAGATCGTGGCCCAGTTGAGGAACAGCCGCTGGATGCCGGTCAGCCCGTCGATCGGTGCGTCGCCCTCGCCGCCGGCCACGCGCCAGGCCTTGATCGCGATGCCGAGGCCACCGAGGTCGCCGATGTTCTCGCCGATCGTCAGCTCTCCGTTGACGAAGTGACCGGGCGCCTGTTCGGGTGAGAGCGCGTTGTACTGGCCGATCAACGCGCTCGTACGCTCCTCGAACGCCGTGCGGTCGTCGTCGGTCCACCAGTTCCGCAGCTTGCCCTCGCCGTCGCAGGTCGAGCCCTGGTCGTCGAAGCCGTGGCCGATCTCGTGGCCGATCACGGCACCGATGCCGCCGTAGTTGACGGCGTCGTCCGCGTCGAAGGCGAAGAACGGCGGCTGCAGGATCGCGGCCGGGAAGACGATCTCGTTGCGCAGCGGGTGGTAGTACGCGTTCACCGTCTGCGGGTACATCTGCCACTCGTCCGGGTTCATCGGCCCGTCGAGCTTGCTGAGCGCATGNNGTCGCCGGGTAGCCGATCTTCGGCCGGAACGCCGCCAGCTTGACGAGGGCCTCGGCCTTGGTCTCCGGCGTCATCCAGGCGAGGTCCTCGATGGACTGCCGGTACGCCTCGATGAGGTTCGCCACGAGCACGTCCATCCGCTCCTTGGCGGCGGGAGTGAACCGGCGCTCGACATAGGTCTTGCCGATCGCCTCGCCGAGCGCCCGCTCTGCCAGCGCCACCCCGCGTTTCCAGCGTTCGCGCAGCTGCGGGGTGCCTTGCAGGGTGCGCTCGTAGAACCCGAACCGCTCGTCGACGAACCTGGTCGACAGGTACGGGGAAGTGCCGGAGATGGCGTGGAACCGTGCCCACGACCGCCATTGGCCCAATCGATCCTCGCTCAGCAGAGGCGCGACATCCACGAAGAACGACGGCTGGCAGTCGACCACGAGGCCGAGTCCGCTGACCGATGCGCCGTCCAGGATGAAGTCCCAGCCGAAGTCCGGCGCCTCCTCGTGGAGCTCGGCGACGCTGCGTGGGTTGTACATCTGGCGCAGGTCGCGCGTCCGTACCCGGTCCCAGTGACAGGCCGCGATCGCCGTCTCGAGCGCGACCACGTCGGCTGCCTGCTGCCCGGCGTCCTCGAGACCGGCCAGCGCGAGCGTACGAGCGACGTGGTGGCGGTACTCCGCGACGATCTCCGCGTGCTGCTCCTCGCGGTAGTACGACTCGTCCGGGAGCCCGATCCCGTCCTGCGCGACGAAGAACACGTACCGCTGGGGATCACCCGGGTCAGCCTCGACATCGCAGCCCCACAGGGACGTGATGCCGTAGCGCAGGGACCAGCCGAAGTACGACTGCAGCGCGGGCACCGAGTCGATCTGGTCGACGCGTTCCAGCAGATCGGCGAGCGGCTCGGCGTCGAGCTCCTCGATGTGCTCGGCGTCCATGAAGTCCCCGTACAGCGCGGAGATCTTGCGCTGCTCGTCGGAGAGCGTGGCTGCGTCAGCCGCGGAGAGCTCGTCGCAGATCGCGTGCACCTCGGCCTCGGAGTCGTCCCGCAGCCGTACGAACGCGCCTGTCATCGGCTTGTCCTCGGGGATCGGCTCTGTCTCCAGCCAGCGGCCGTTGACGTGGCGGAACAAGTCGTCGGCGAGACGAACCTGAAAGTCGAACTGGGACGGGTCGAGTGCGTGGGTCACCGCGCCATGCTACAGAGCCGCGTTGGTGTCAGTGACCCCACTCGATGACCAGGTCGGCGCCCAGGAGCTTCGTCGCGTCGGCGCGGGCGGTCCAGGACTGGTTGTAGTCGGTGCCTGCCGTGGTGGTGTTCGCGTCGAAGTTGGCGAAGAACTTGTAGTGCACCGGGATGAGCGCGCTGGCCACGGCTGAATTGCTGGAGTCGACGACCCACTGGGCGCCGCTCACGGGGTCGGGCACGATCATCTCGCGCCTGATCGTGGAGGTGATGACGGGACGGCCGGTGGGCTCGGCCATGGGGCAGTTGGGCGGGCTGAGCTGCTGGTAGTCCACGCAGTTCGCGAGCGATGCCTGCGTCGCCCGGATCAGCGCAGTCTTCCCGTCGGCTGTCACATCGACGGGAAGCTCAGAGATCGCCTTCGTGTAGCTGAGGTCGTTGACGGTGATCGTGGTCGTCGACTGGTACGCGAGGAACGGCAGCCCGGTCGTCATCGTGTACGTGCCGGGCACCAGCTCCAGCTGGACGACAGGCCCGATCTTCTGGCCGTTGATGATGAGCGGGACGCTGTCGCTTCGCTTGGCATCGAGTCGCACGGTCGCCGTGCTCGCCGCCAGCTGCCAGTTGCCGTCGTCCTTCTTCACGACCTTGTAGTCGGACTCGACCGCCTGGGTCCCGAGCTGGTACGCGGCGTGGATAGTGCTCGCCGTGGCATCCGCGGGAGTCACATTGATGCTCGTGATCGGGGCTGCCGCGAGCGACGCCTTGAGCGCATCCGGCACGAGCAGCGCACGGCTGCCGCCGCCCACCGACCCGTACGAGAGCGCCTTGTCGATGTCCCCGGCTGCCAGCGCCTCGAGGTAGCCCTTCACGGCGAGGTCGCCACGAGCGACCCTCGGTGCTGAGGCCTGGGCCGAGGTGGGTACGACGATGTCCGGGGACACGACGACAGGTCTGTTCTGATCCCACACGACGTAGACGACGAGCGCCAGCACGATCACGGCAACCACACCGAGGATCCAGAACGGGGGCCGCTTCCGGCGGCCGACCCGCGTCTTCTCCGCGGGAGCGGTGAAGCGGCCGGCGGCCGGCTGGTCGAACGGCAGGCCGCGGATCGGCCTCGGCACGACGATCGACGAGACTCCGGTCTGCGGAACCTCGGCGGCAGCCACGCCGCCGCGCTCCTCTGGAGGTGAGAACGCCGACGGAGCCTGTGGGGCATCGCCCGGCGTCCACCCCTGGTTCGGCTCGTGCCAGGGCGCCGGCGTCGTGGGCAGGGCACCGGTCGGGGGAGCTGCCAGGTGCGTCGCCCCCCACGCATCCAGACCGTCCGTCTCGCCGACCTGCGACCCGTACATGGCGGACGAAGCGGTCACTGCGGCCGGCGCGACCGGGGTGTACGGGGATGGTTCGTACGGCGACGGGGTCGGTGTCAGAACGCCCGCCGGGGGGGGCGTGAGCCGAGTCGCGCCCCAGGTGTCATCCACCGCGGGCACGGACGACCCCGACGGATCCTCGAGTCCCGAGCCGGGACGTACCGGCGTGATGGGAGACGCGGGTTCGCTCACAGCACCGTCCAGGTCTCCGCGCCTTGCAGGAGCGCCTGCATCGAGGCGTCCGGATCATCGGGATGGCCGGCGGTCGCGAGCTGCTGCCGAGCCAGGTCGTCGTACGTGGGACGCTCCACATCACGGAAGATGCCGATCGGAGCCCGTCGCAGGACGCCCGGGTCGGTGAGTCGCGACAGCGCGAAGGCAAGACCCGGATCCTGCCGGTGAGCGTCGTGGACCAGTACGGAGTCGAGGCCGACCTCGTCGACATCAGCGATGAAGAGCTCGCCGGTTGACCCGTCCCGTACGACGCCCTTCGTGCCGCCCGCGAACGTGATCGGGGCGCCGTGGACGAGGCGGATGAGGGTGTCGTCGGAGTCCTTGCCCTTGACGGCGTCGTACGCGCCGTCGTTGAAGATCGAGCAGTTCTGGTAGATCTCGACGAAGGACGCGCCGCGGTGCTTCGCGGCGGCGATGAGGACCTCGGTGAGGCCCGCCCGGTCGGTGTCGATGGCTCGCGCCACGAAGCTCGCCTCGGCGCCGAGCGCGAGCGACAGGGGGTTGAACGGCATGTCGAGCGAGCCCATCGGCGAGGACTTCGTGACCTTGCCCTGCTC
>PMLO01000076.1:0-18271 GCA_003158895.1 Propionibacteriaceae bacterium | reverse complement strand
ACCGCCAGGTCCGGCCGCGTCATCGCGAGACCGGTGGCGATGCCTGGCGCGCGACCGTGGATCGAGTGCACGCCGTACGTGTCGACGTAGTACGGGAACCGCGACGAGCAGCCGATCCCGGAGACGATGACGGTGTTCTCGCGAGCGATGCCCAGCTCGGGAAGCACGCCCTGGAACGCGGCGAGCACGGCGTAGTCGCCGCACCCGGGGCACCAGCGCACCTCCGCATCGCTGACCACGTCCTTGCGGGTCAGCGGTGTGAGGGCCAACGGCACGCCCTGGAGGCCGGAACGAACGGTCACGTCGGTGTGGGTCATGCGGACAGCTCCTGAATCATCGTGATGACGTCGGCGGCCAGCTCGGCGCTGGAGATCGGTAGGCCCCGGACGCGTGCGTAGGTCTGAACGTCGACGAGGTAGCGCGCCCGTAGCAGCGTGGAGAGCTGGCCGAGGTTCATCTCGGGCACGAGCACGCGGTCGTACGCACGCAACACGTCGCCGAGGTTGTTCGGGAACGGGTTGAGATGGCGGAGATGGGCGCGCGCGACATCGTGACCCGCGGCGCGGATCGTGTCCGCGGCCGCGCGCACCGGGCCGTACGTGGAGCCCCAGCCGAGCAGGAGCACACGTGCGCGTCCACTCGGGTCTTCGACGACGACGTCGGGGAAGTCGCGGGCGATGCCGGCGATCTTGGCGGCGCGGATCCTGACCATGCGGTCGTGGTTCTCCGGGTCGTACGAGATCATCCCCGAGTCTGATTTCTCGAGGCCGCCGATGCGGTGCTCGAGTCCGGGGGTGCCGGGCACAGCCCAGGCGCGGATCTGGGTCTCCGGGTCGCGCTGGTACGGGTGGTGGCGCTCCTCGCCCGAGGCGCTGTGGGCGTTCGGCCCGGTCGCGAAGCCCGCCTCGATGGGCGGAATGTCGGCGATGTCGGGAATGCGCCACGGCTCGGAACCGTTTGCGACGTACCCGTCGGACAGCACGATGACAGGCGTGCGGTACGTCACGGCGATCCTGGCGGCCTCGAGCGTCGTGTCGAAGCAGTCGGCGGGTGACGACGGAGCCAGGACGACGAGGGGTGACTCTCCGTTGCGCCCGTACACGGCCTGGAGCAGGTCGGCCTGCTCTGTCTTCGTCGGCAGGCCCGTCGACGGTCCGGCGCGCTGGACGTCGACGATGACGAGCGGCAGCTCGGTCATGATGCCGAGCCCGATCGTCTCCATCTTGAGCGCGAGTCCGGGGCCGGACGTCGTGGTGACGCCGAGGTGGCCGCCGTACGACGCGCCCAGCGCTGCGGCGACCCCGGCGATCTCGTCCTCGGCCTGGAACGTCAGGACGCCTTGAGACTTGTGCTTGCTGAGTTCGTGGAGGATCTCCGAGGCGGGGGTGATCGGGTAGCTGCCGAGGAACAACGGCATGTCGGCCTTCTGGGCGGCGACCATGAGGCCATAGGCGGTCGCGGTGTTGCCGTTGATCTGGCGGTACTCGCCGGCGGCCATCGGTGCCGGCGGCACCTCGTACCGTACGGCGAACGTCTCAGTCGTCTCGCCGTACGCGTGGCCGGCGCGGAACGATGCGACGTTGGAGTCGCGGATGCCAGGTCGGGAGGCGAACTTGCGGCCGAGGAACTGCTCGGTGCCCTCCGCGGGACGTCCGTACAGCCAGGTCAGCAGGCCGAGGGCGAACATGTTCTTGGTCCGGGCGGCGTCCTTGCGACCAAGATCGAATTCCTTGACGGCCGCCACGGCGAGGCCTGTGAGGTCGAGCGCGACGAGCTGGTACGCGTCGAGGCTGCCATCGGTGAGCGGGTTTGACGCGTACCCGATGCGGGACAGGTTCCGTTCGGTGAAGTCAGCGGTGTCGACGATGATCATGCCGCCGAGCCTCAGGTCGGGCAGGTTCACCTTGAGCGCGGCCGGGTTCATGGCGACGAGCACCTCGGGGCGGTCCCCTGGCGTCGCGATGTCGCTGTTGGCGAAGTGGAGCTGGAAACTGGAGACGCCGAGGAGGGTGCCGGCTGGCGCGCGAATCTCGGCGGGGTAGTTGGGCAGCGTGGCGATGTCGTTGCCGAATGTCGCGGTGTCTGCCGTGAAACGGTCGCCGGTCAACTGCATGCCGTCGCCCGAATCACCGGCGAATCTGATGACGACATGGTCCAGCGTCCGTACTTCGGTCATAGGTGCCCCCGTTCGCATGAATGTGCTTCGACGTCAAGAGTAACCTGGCTCGCTGAGTCCTGCGCCCGCTGGTGGCGGATTCTCACGGGAGTGTCGGTCACCGATACGGACGATCTGGCCCAGCGAGCCGCCGCGCGAGGGTGTGGGAGACTCGAGCGGTGCGCTCATACCGGGAAATCCTGACCATTCCCGGTGCGTGGAAGTTCAGCGCAGCGGGGCTTCTGGCGCGGTCCGGCGGAGCGATGATGGGCATCGGGATCGTGCTCATGGTCTCGGCGCTGTACGGGAGCTACGGGCTGGCAGGGGCGCTGGCGGCAGCCAACGGGGTCTCGTGGGCGATCGGAACCGCCGTGCTGTCGAACCTTGTCGATCGGTACGGGCAGCGCCGGGTCATGTATCCCGCGATCCTGATCTCCGCGGCGGCTCTGAGCCTGGTCGTGGCGTTCGCCCTGTGGGGTCTGCCCGCATGGTCGTTGTTCCCGCCGGTCATCGTCAGCGGTGTCACGGGTGGCGCTCCGGGCGCGTTGGTACGGGCGCGGTGGAACCACGTCATCACGAAACCCGAGCAGCTGCACACCGCCTACTCGTTGGAGTCGACGCTGGACGAGCTCACGTTCGTCATCGGACCTGTCGCGGCCACCGCACTGTCCACGCAGGTACATCCCGCGGCGGCGCTGATCGCCCCGATCGTCCTGGGGCTCGTCGGTGCGCAGCTCTTCTACTCGCAGCGGGCCACCGAGCCGCCCCCTGCACCGCGCAGGGATCCCGCGGTCGAACATCCCTCGTTCCTGCGCCGGCTGATCCTCCTCGTCCCCGGCGTCGGGTCGGTCATCGCCGTGAACCTGCTCATCGGGTGCGTGTTCGGCTCGATCGACGTCAGCGTCGTGGCCGCCGCGACCGGATGGAACATGCGCAGTGCGTCAGGCGCCGTCCTGGCGGTGTTCTCGCTCGCGTCGGGGATCGCCGGCTTCTACTACGGCTCCCGTGGGTGGTCATCGCCGCTGCCGAAGCGGTTCCTCATCGGCGTGACCCTCCTGTTCGTCTTTGCGGCGCTTCTTCCGTTCGTCAGCTCGATCGTGGCGCTGGGCCTGATCGGGCTGCTCGTGGGCGCGACGGTGGCGCCCACCCTTATCAACGGCAACTCGCTGGTGGGGCGGCTCGTCCCGAACGGCCGGCTCACCGAGGGCCTGTCCTGGATGGGGACGGGGATCGGCATCGGCGCCTCCATCGGTTCGAGCGTCTCCGGCGGTGTGATCGATCGCGCCGGCTACCACGGCGGCCTGATCACCGTCGTCGTCTTCGCCGCCCTGGCCGCCATCGTGGCCCTCGCGTCCTCGAGGACGCTCCGGCGAGCATCGTCCGACGAGGATGCTCGCACGCTCGCCGCCGAGACCCCGTAGCCACTTCCCCTAGTCGAGAGGCCACGACACGCCCGGTAGGGACGGCGTGTCGTGTCTGATCGTGACCCCTCGACCTCGGCTGCTCCGTCNNGTCGACATCCCTCTGGCGTGCTGCGGCCTCGAGATCGAGGCAGCGATCCCTTCCACCGCCGTCGAGGTGGACGGGAACTCGCCCGCCGCGCACCGTGTCGTCACGGTCTCCGGAACCGTGACCAACCCCCTGGCCGGCGCCGTCGCAGCGGCCGTGGAATCACAGCGCGCCCTCGGCCCGACGACCGTCGTGGCGTTCGGTGCGTGCCCAGCCGCCGGCGGCCCGTACTGGGACGCCTACTCCGTCCTCAAGGGCCTCGACCAGATCGTCGACGTCGACCGCTTCGTCCCCGGCTGCCCTCCGACTCCCGTCGCCCTCGCGGCCGTGATCGATGAGGTTCGCGGTGCCTGACGACGTACGCTCCGTGGCGCCCGAGGACTGGTTCGCCAGCGTCAGCGACCTCTTCACGTCTGATGCGTCCTTGTCCTTCGACTGGCTCAGTGCGTGCGACGAGATCGGACAGGCCGACGAGCTGCGCGTGGTCGTTCGGTTCGACCGCCTCGACGGATCGGGCGTACGCCTCGAGACGCGACTCCCGAGAACCGAGCCCTCGCTCGGCTCTGTGCGCACCGCCATCCCGGGTGCGGCATGGCACGAACGAGAGACCAGCGAGTTCTACGGCATCGCCTTCACCGGAGGCGAGGGCCTCCCGCTACCCCCTCGGCCACTCCTCCTTCCCGCCGAAGGTGCTCCGGGCCACCCGGGGGGCTGGCCGCTGCGCAAGGACTTCGTGCTCGGCGCCCGAGCGGTGACCCCGTGGCCGGCCGACGCGGGCGGAGCCGAGGACGCGCGCCGTCGCCAGGCCCCCGCCGGCGTACCGGATCCCGCGGTCTGGGGCGAGAGACCCGCTGCCGCGGGACCGCCAGATCCTGCGGACATCGCCGCTTCGTCGGGACGGAGGCGCCGATGACGCACACCCCCGAGGGCAGCGGAGAGCGACACGTGCGCCATGCCTCGATCGCCCTGGATCGCGAGCTCTGCACGAGCTGCATCATCTGCGTCGTGGAGTGCCCCGCCTGGTGCATCGAGCTCACCTCGCACGCCGAGCCCGTGCCCGACCTGCCACCTGGCGCCCGTCCTCGTACCCACCAGGTCCTCGACACCTTCACGATCGACTACGGCACCTGCCTGTACTGCGGCATCTGCATCGAGGAGTGCCCCTTCGACGCCCTCGCCTGGGACGAGCGACTCGTCCCACCCCCTCCGGACCGGGCCGCTCTGGTCGCCGATCTCACCTGAGACTCATCGAGGGGCCGCGGCACGCCGGTTCGTACCCGCTCACGTCGCACGTGCCGACCCCTCGTTTGCGTACCACTCGCAAACCCGCGTCGAGGGGTCGCGACACTCCCGCGGATGGAACCGTGTGGAGCAGATAGCGGCTCTTCGATCACCGAAGACGCGAGCTGGTCAGCGCCCGANNCGCACCCGTACAGCCTCGGGCAGCTCGGGCCACGTGGGCCGCCGCCTGCTCATCGCCGTCCTCCGATCGCCGTCGTCCGCACGCTACACAGCCCGGAGCGGACCGGCCAGCGGGTTTCACCTACCTGTTCCGGGGGCGATGGAGAGAGCGCCCGGGTGTCACTCGCCCTACCGGGTCATAGGCTGGTCCGCGGGCGTTGAGGAGGTGGTGCGTGGGTACGAGGATGCGGCAGGTCATGGGCGACCTTGGCGCCGCGTGGCGTGTGGTCCCGACACGTACCGGCATGCTCGGCACATTCCTGATCCTCCTGGGCTCGCTGACCCCCGCGTACCTGCCACAGAATTCCCCGTTGTGGGGGCCGCTGCGAGCGCTTCACCTGGACAACGCGCCGGGCAAGGTCATCGGCACGCTCATTCTGCTGTCGGGCCTGGGTCTGCTCGTCGACGCCTGGTTCAAGTTCCGGCCGACCGTCGACCTGAACGTCAAGCGCTGGGCGGTGCTGGCGATCTGGTCGCTCCCGTTGCTCGCGGCGCCGCCGACGTTCAGCAGCGACGCGTACAGCTATGGAGCCCAGGGCTGGATGCTCGTCAACGACGTGAGCCCGTACGAGGCGGGGCCGGGCGTCCTCCCGGGCGCGTTCGCCGATCAGGTGGCGTGGGTGTGGCGGTTCACGCCCGCCCCGTACGGTCCGCTCAGCCTTCGGCTGCAGGAGCTCATCGTCGTCGCGTCAGGGCTCCAGCCGTACCTGTCCGCGGTCCTCATGCGCGTTCCGGCGCTGGTCGGCGTGGTCCTCATCGTCGTGCTGCTGCCGCGGATCGCCGCCCAGATGGGCGTCGACGCGCAGCTGACCGCGTGGTTCGCGACGCTGAACCCGCTGCTGGTCATCGACTTCGTCGGTGGCGCTCACAACGACGCCTTGATGATGGGCCTCGTCGTCCTGGCGCTGTGGCTGGGGCTCAAGGAACGGATGTGGCTGGCCGGTGCCGTGGTGATCGGCGTGGCGGCGGCCATCAAACAGCCGGCTTTCCTCGCCGCCTATGCCTTGCCGCTCCTGGCAGACCCACTGACGACGTGGAAGGGATCCCACATCGCTCGTACGGTCGGCAAGATCGTGGTGAGCTGTCTGGTCGCGATCGGTACGTTCGGCGCCGTCTCGCTCGCCTGCGGGCTCGGTTTCGGCTGGCTCAACGCGGTGAACGTACCGGGCCTCGTCGTCACCGTCTCGCCGTCCACGGTCATCGGACAGGGCGTACAGCTCGTCCTCAACTACTTCCAGCTCGACTCAAGCGGCCACGCCGCGATCCGCCTCGCCCGTACGATCGGGCTGGTCATCGCCGTGGCAGGCGTTCTCGCGCTGGCCGTCGTGCAGGCACGCAAGAAGCCGATGTCGTTCTTGAGCTGGTCGTACCTGCTGGTTGCGTTCGCCGGTCCGGCGCTGCACTCCTGGTACGTGCTGTGGGGCTCCCTTCTCCTCCCGCTGACGAAGCCGTCGGAGCGCATCCAGCGGATAGCGCTGTGGACGACGATGGTCCTGCTCAGCTACGCCGCCGTGAACCTGGCCTGGCGCAACGGCGCTCTCGCGCTCGGGATCGCGGCGCTGGTGCCGTTGGGATGGCAGGTCATCCACCACGAGCGCAGGCGGCGCCGGGAGCTGGACGCCGTGGACACCGACGCGCCTGAGGTGTCAGCCGGTGACCGAGACCGCTGAGGTGCTGGCGGGCGTCGTCGACGGCGTGGGCCACATCATTCTCAACCGGCCGCGCGCCATCAACGCGCTGACCTCGACAATGATCGACGCCCTCCTCGTACAGCTCAGCGCGTGGGCGGTCGACGATCGCGTCGACCGGGTCCTTCTCACCGGAGCGGGGGAGCGGGGGCTGTGCTCGGGTGCGGATGTGCGGGCGCTCCGCGAGCTGGCGCTGGCCGGCGATCCGGGAGCGGATCGCTTCTTCCGCCACGAGTACCGGCTCAACGCGATGATCGCGAGCTACCCCAAGCCGTACGAAGCCCGCATGACGGGTATCACGATGGGCGGCGGGCTGGGCGTGTCCGCGCACGGAGCTGTACGGGTGGTGGACGCGACCTCGCAGCTCGCCATGCCCGAGACCGGCATCGGGCTGTTCCCCGATGTGGGGATGCTCTGGTACCTGTCACGGGCGGGCGCGATGGGCGCGTACCTGGCCCTCACCGGCCTCCCCGTCGACGGTGCGACGGCTATCGAGATCGGGCTCGCGGACACGTGGGGCGGAGCGGGCGAACCACCGGCCGCCCCTGACGATGACTGGATCACCCGGTGCTTCAGTGCGGACGAGCCGTTGGAGATCCTCGCGCGGCTCGAAGGCGAGTGGGAGGCCGCGGCGCCCGGCGAGTGCGCCGCCGTGCTGCGTACCCGTTGCCCGCTGTCGGTGGCAGTCACCTGGGAGGCGCTCCACCGGGCGAAGGGGATGCACGGCCTGGCGCAGGTCCTGGCCCAAGACCTCGTCCTGGCTACGTACCTCGTCCACCACGCCGACTTCGCGGAGGGCGTCCGGGCGCAGCTCGTCGACAAGGATCGCTCACCCCGCTGGACCCACGCGCGGCTCGAGGATGTGACCCCCGGAGATGTCAGCGAGGCCTTCGGGGAGTAGTCGGGAACAGAAGAACGTACCTATCGGGCCGATTCCCACCACTCCCACGTGGAGGAGCTGGCCGGAACGAGACGTTCGGTACGTTCTTCCGACCAGGCTCAGCGGTAGTTGACGTACTGCACGGCGAATTCGAAGTCCTGCGCCTTGATGAGAGCCTGTACGGCCTGGAGGTCGTCGCGGGACTTGCTCGAGACACGGACCTCCTCACCGGTGATCTGGGTCTTCACGCCCTTGGGGCCCTCGTCGCGGATGAGCTTGGTGAGCTTCTTGGCGTTCTCCTGCGAGATGCCCTGACGAAGCGTGCAGGTCTGCTTCCACCGCTTGCCGGACGGGTGCGCGTCGGACGTCTCCATCGACTTGAAGTCGACGCCGCGCCGGGCGAGCTTGGAGTAGAACACGTCGAGCACGGCCTTGAGGCGCTCCTCGGTCGTGCTCTCCAGGTCGACGTCCTCGCCGGCCCAGACGATCGTCGAGTCGGTGCCCTTGAAGTCGAACCGCTGGTGCACTTCCTTGGCCGCCTGGTTGATGGCGTTGTCCACCTCCTGGCGGTCGACCTTGCTCACGATGTCGAACGAGCTGTCGCTGGCCATGACTCTCCCTTCCTGGGTCTTGCGACCCTACAGTGCCCCGGCGCGTCCCAAGGCGCGCGCTGCGGAGGCGTTGCCCGCGGCGCACGCTGCTGTGATGTCGTCTCCGAGAATCACCGAGGACAAGTATCCCGCCGCGAAGGCGTCACCGGCTCCGGTCGTGTCGCGGACATCGTCGACTCCTGCGACCGGCACCTCCAGCCACTCGCCGCCCGGCGGTCGGGCCTCGGTCGGCGCCGAGCCGTGCTTGACGACGAGGGTCGTGTACGGCAGGTAGCCGGGCTCGTCGAGCCCGAGGAACCCCGCCTCGTCCGCGTTGGCGATGAGGTGGTCGGGGGAGATGTCGCTGAGCAGGGCCCGGATCCGGTCCCGCCCGTACATACGGAGCGCGCCGACGCTCGACGCGTCGATGCTCGTGGTGACTCCCCGGGCACGGGCGCGCTGCAGCGCATTGGTCGCGCTGATCGCGATCGGCTCCGCGCAGAACCCGTACGCGGGCACGTGTAGGACCGCGAGACCGTCGAGCCAGTCGTCGGCGATCGTCTCCAGCAGGACGGCCGCACCTCGGTTCGGCACCATCGTCCGCTCGCCGCCGGGCTCGACGAGGATGACGATCGCGCCGGTACGGCCGCGCCGCTGGACGCGTACGTCCACCCCGTCCCGTTCGAGACCGGCCACGAGACCGTCGCCGGTCGAGTCCGGTCCGACGCAGCCGAGGTAGCGAGCCGGTACGCGTCCGAGCTGGGCCGCCGCGGACGCCACGTTCGCGGCACTGCCGCCGCGCGTACGGACGATGTCGCCGGCCGCGTCCGTACCGATCGCCAGGGGTTCGGTGAGCGTGACGACGATGTCCTCGACGAGGTCGCCCAGCGAGCCGAGCGTCCCGGTCACCAGGCGGCGGCGATCTGGCCGCCGAGCGCCACGTTGCCGAGGTAGATCTCGACGTTCGTCGCCTCGGATGCGCCGTCGGTGGCGGTGTGGAAGTAGTCGAGCAGGAACGGCGTCACGTCATGGCCGTGGATGCCCTGCGCGTCGGCGGCCGCCAGCGCCTCGGCGAGCACCCGCGCGTGCAGGCCGGCGTCGAGCTGGTGCTCGGTCGGTACGGGACGGGCGACCAGTACAGCCGCGCCGATGCCCAACGCATCGCGGGCGTGCGCGATCGCCGTCACCTCAGCGGGCGTGTCGACGCGGAACGGCGCCGGGAAGCCCGAGTCCGCGATGTAGAAGCCGGGGAACGCGTCGGTGCCGTAGCCGAGCACGGCCACGTTGAGCGTCTCGAGGCGCTCGAGCGTCGCGCCCACGTCGAGGATCGACTTCACGCCGGCCGAGACCATGACGACGGGGATCTGCGAGAGGGCGACGAGGTCGGCGGACTCGTCGTACGTATGGGACGCGCCGCGATGTACGCCGCCGAGACCGCCGGTCGGGAAGACCGTGATGCCGGCCCGATGGGCGAGGAATGCCGTCGCCGCCACCGTCGTACCGCCGCTCGCCCCCCGCACCATGGCCACGGGCAGGTCGCGGATCGAGCACTTGATCGCGGCGTCGTCGAGGCTGAGGGTGCGCAGCTCGTCGGTGCTCAGCCCCACGGTGACCTTGCCGTGCAGGACTCCGACCGTCGCGGGCGTCACACCCTGACCGCGCAGGACGTCCTCCGCTGCGACCGCCACGTCCAGGTTCCGCGGCCGCGGCAACCCATGGGTGATGATCGTCGACTCCAGAGCCACGACCGGCCGTCCTGCGGCCAGGGCCGCTGAGACCTCTTCAGACACGTACGAATCCATGCTCCACGTCCTTCCTGGAGCATCCTTCCACGGGGCTGTCGGTTCATCATGTTAAGTGGGTGGATCGTACGTTCACATGGCCAATCGGCCATGTGAACGTACGACTCGCCTGCTTAACATGATGAACCGGTGGTGTTCGCAGCCCGCCCGAGGACTCCCTAGACTTTGCCCGATGTCTGTTCCCTCGCCGTACGCTGCCGCGCTCGCCGCCATCCCGGTACGGGAGGCGGTGGTCGAGGTGCGCGGCTCGACGGTCCGCTACTGGGAGTACGGCCCTATCGACCGGCCTGTTGACCTCCTCCTGGTCCACGGCTTCCGCGGCGACCACCACGGGCTCGAGCCGATCGTGTCGAACCTGCCCGGGCTGCGGATCGTGACACCGGATCTGCCGGGCTACGGCGTCTCGACGGCGATGCCGACGCGGCACACGATCGCGACGTACGAGCAGTGGCTGCGCAGCTTCGTCGACGCGCTCGGGCTGGAAGGCACCCCCGTGCTCGGCCATTCGTTCGGCTCCATCGTCGTCTCCCACGCGGTCGCGGCCGGCCTGAAGCCTCGCCTGGTCGTCCTCATCAACCCGATCGCCGCCGACGCCACGAGCGGGCCCGACCGGGTCATGATGCCGATCGTCAAGCTGTACTTCCGGATCGGCCGGGTGCTGCCCCATCGCGCCGCCGACTTCTGGCTCGGCATCCCGCTCGCGACGCGGATCATGAGCTGGAAGCTGGCGAGGACCACCGACAAGACGCTCCGGCGTTGGATCCACGAGGAGCATCTCCGGTACTACGCAGGCTTCAGCGATCCGACCACCCTGTCCGAGGGGTACGAGGCGTCCGTCTCGACGAACGTGATCGCGGTCGCGGCGAGCCTCACCATGCCGACGTTGATCATTGCTGGTGCGCTGGACACCATCGCTCC
Organism: Propionibacteriaceae bacterium; assembly: GCA_003158895.1. Lineage (GTDB taxonomy): Bacteria > Actinomycetota > Actinomycetes > Propionibacteriales > Propionibacteriaceae > Fen-668. The sequence continues at coordinate 7,268 of PMLO01000076.1, read as the reverse complement.
CCTCGTCCATCAACGAGAGCTGGCGGCCCTGCTACCGGACGGCGAGCTGGTCATTCTCGAGGGCGTCGGGCACCTCGTCCACTACGAGAAGCCGGCCGAGGCGGCAGCAGCGATCATGACGTTCCTCGGAGCCCACGCGTGAAGATCCTCGTCGACTGCCGCTACGTACGGATCGACCGTCACGACGGCATCAGCCGGTACAGCGCACGGATCACCGAGGCGCTCGCGAAGCTTCACCCGGTGACCATGCTCATCCACGACGAGCGCCAGCTCGCGATGCTGCCGGACATGCCCTGGGAGAAGATCGAGTCGCCCACCTCGCTGCTCGAGCCTCTCGTCGCGCGCCAGGTGAACAAGCTCAACCCCGACGTCGTGTGGACGCCGATGCAGACGATGGGCGCGTTCGGGCGCCGCTACGGCTTCGTCAACACGGTCCACGACCTCATCTACTACGTGAACCGCACGCCACCGCGTGACCTCCCATGGATCATCCGAGTCGTCTGGCGGCTGTACCACCTCGCCTGGTGGCCGCAGCGGATCCTGCTCAACGGGGCCGACGAGGTCGTCACCGTCTCGTCCACGACGAAGGACCTCATCACCGCGCATCACCTCACGCGCCATCCGGTCTCGGTCGTGAGCAACGCCGCCGACCCACCCCTGGGGGTCCGACCGCGCGTCGTGCCGACCCAGCGCAACCTCGTCTACATGGGCTCGTACATGCCGTACAAGAACGTCGAGACGCTCGCAGCGGGCATGCACGACCTGCCCGGCTACACGCTCCACCTGCTGGGCAGGACGTCTCAGGAGGTACGGGACCGGCTCGCGCTCCTTGCGCCCGAGGGCTCGCTCGTCTTCGACGGGGCGGTGAGCGACGAGGAGTACGCGGCGGCGCTCGACGGCGCGACCGCGCTCGTCCACGCCTCGAAGAATGAGGGCTTCGGCATCCCGCTCGTCGAGTCGATGTCGCGCGGTACGCCGATCGTGGTCAGCGACATCCCGGTCTTTCGGGAGGTCGGCGCGGACGCCGCGCTGTACTTCGCCGCCGACGACCCGTCGGCCTTCGCCGCCCAGGTGAGAGCGCTCGAAGCGCCGGGGGAGTGGAATGTACGGTCGGCTGCCTCCCGCGAGCGCGCCGCCCACTACTCGTGGGAGGCCTCAGCGGAAGCTCTTCTCACGGTGCTGACCCGCGTCGCCGAGGCACGGACCGCGCGCTCAGTCTGACCACCATCTGAGAGAACCACAGACACTTCTTCGCCGCGCGGCTGCAACCTGGCCGCACCCACGGTCGTACGCCCTGTGACACGACGGAACAGCGGCGAACGGGAGTAGTCATGGGCACCGAGATGGTCGACGAGGCCAGGGCGTTCGAGGCGCGGCGGGCAGCGGAGCTGCTCGCGCGGAGGCCATTGCCGTCCGAGCGCTGGTCAGCGCTGTACCCGATCTCGGTGTGGCTGCACCGTGCGCGCCGTCGTGTGCAGTGGTGGGTGCATCCCGCGCGGTGGGTGAGCGAACGCAGCGCGGAGGCACTGCCTGTACGGATCCATGAGCACTCGTCCCTTCTGCGGCGACGTCTCGGCGCGGACGAGGTCGACCTGCAGGAGAACAAGGTCGTCAACCTGCGACTGGCGTGCGCCCGGGTGGACGGGATCCTCTTGCACCCGGGAGAGACGTTCTCGTTCAACCGGGTGGTCGGCAACTGCACGCCGGGCAAGGGGTACGTCTCCGGCATGCGGCTGCGAAACGGCCACGCGATCAGCGGTGTGGGCGGCGGTATCTGCCAGCTCGGCAACCTCATCCACTGGCTCGCGCTGCACAGCGACCTCACCGTGGTCGAACGCTCCGAGCACTCGTTCGACCCGTTCCCCGACAACGGCCGCGTCCTGCCGTGGGGCACCGGCGTGAGCATCGTCTACAACTACGTCGACCTCGTGCTCCGCAACGACACGGACTCCACGTTCCAGCTGCGCGTCGGTGTCGGGGACCGCTACCTGGAGGGCACGCTGAGCGCCGACCGGCCGCAGGCGAGGAGCTTTCACGTGTACGCGGCGTGCGAGCGCTTCTTCCACGTCGGTGACGACCACTTCCGCGCCAACCAGCTCCGCCGCCGCGTGATCGACAAGGCCACCGGCAACGAGCTCGACGACGAGCTCGTCCGCGAGAACTGCGCCCTGGTGAAGTACGTCCCGACCGCCGCCGACATCATCGAGCTCGCCGCCTGAAACAATCGCAAAACGGCGTGCGTCGAGCGACCGCCCTGACCACGTATGCGGTCCCAGAGGGTGCACTGGCGAAGCCGGTGAACGTCAGGAAGGGCCGCCCCTCGTCATGGAACAGATCAACCGGAGTTGTGGTCGTTATGCCGCTGGTCTGTGGCCACGCCGCAGGTTCGACGAGAGTTGTGGTCGTTGTGGGGGCCCCAGAGCCGCTCAGAACGACCACAACTCCGGTTCATCGGTGATGGCCTCCGGCGACTCCCGTCACACCGACCACAACTCCCGTCGAACGGGGTTCGGTTCACCAGACATCACGATGTACANNGTGCTTCCAGACCCCCATGAGGTCGGCGACCGTCATGCCGCGGGTGAGGGTGCCCGCCGTCTCGACACCGACCCAGCAGTGCTGGGTGCTCACGAGCTCAGGCTTCACGACCGCCGCGACGGCGAGCGAATCGTGCTGCGCGGTGGCGTCGGACCCGTTCTGCGACAGGTAGAAGCTCCCGTAGAAGTCGATCATCCCGGTGACGGCCTTCGCGACCGGACCCGCCTCGGCACCCCTCAGCGGCGCCCAGTCCTGGCCTGCGAACATCGCCTTGTGGGTCACGTCCAGGCCGACCATCGTGACGTCCACGCCGGCCGCGAAGACGCGGGCCGCGGCCTCCGGGTCGAACCAGATGTTGAACTCGCCGGTGGGGGTGTGGTTGCCGGTGATGTGGACCCCGCCGCCCATGATGACCAGCCGGTCGAGCTTCGCGTACAGGTCGGGCCGGGTCGCGGCGAACAGCGCCACGTTCGTGAGCGGCCCGATCGCTATCAGCGTGATCGGTTCGGGGTGACTCTCGACGAGATCGGCCAGCAGCCCCAGCGCTCCCCGCGGATCAGGTCCCCGATCGGGCAGCGGGAGCAGCACTCCGCCCAGCCCGCCTTGACCGTGGATCGACGGGTCGCCGAGATCGGCCTCGAACGCGAGCGCGCGGGCGGCGCCGGCACCGACCGGTACGTCGTCGCGGCCGAGCAGGTGAAGCAGCCGCAGGGCGTTGCCGGTGGTGTTCTCGATGCCGGTGTTGCCGCCGACGGTCGTGATGCCGAGCAGGTCGATCTCCGGGCTGGCGCACGCCAGCGCGATGGCGATGGCGTCGTCGATCCCCGGGTCCGTGTCGATGATGACCGGACACCGCTCGGCGCGGGGGCTGGTGCTCGCTGCGCCCACGCCCCCTGGATGAATGGCCACGCGTACTCCCTAGACGGTCTTGAGCGCCGCGGCCTTGCGCCGCCTCGCGAAGAGATCCATCGACGCCAGGGTGAGCGCGACGATCGTGATGACGTACGGGGCCATCTGGGCCAGGCTCGAGGGGAAGTGGGCCACGCCGAGGCGATCGGCCATCGCGTCCGCCAGGCCGAAGATCACCGCGGCGACAAGCGTCGGCACAGGCTTGGCGCGTCCGAACGTCAGTGCGGCCACCGCGATGAAGCCGCGACCGCTCGACATGCCCTGGTTGAAGGACCCCAGGTTGGCCATCGACAGCTGAGCACCGGCGAGACCCGTCAGGACGCCGCACATCAGGATCGAGATCAGCTTGACCCTCGTCGCGTTGATACCTGCGGCGACGGCAGCGGGCAGGTCCTCGCCGACGGCGCGCAGGTGGACCCCGTACCGCGTGCGGTACAGGAGGAACGCGTACAGGGGCACGCACAGCAGCGCGATGTACACGAGAATCGTCTGCTGACCCACGATCGGGAGTGTGAACTTCGGCAGCGACGAGCGGACGCTCTGCGGCGTACCTCCGGGGTTGCCATACAGGAGCTGGAGCGCGAACACGGACGCGCCAGCGGCAAGCATGTTCACCCCGATGCCGACGACGATGAAGTCGGCTTTCAGCCACAGCGCGAACACCGCGTAGATGGCGCTCAGGAGCAACGACGACGCGACAGCGGCCAGCACGCCCACGAGCGGGTTGTTTGTCGCGGCGCCCACAGCGATCGCGGCGAACGCGCCGATCAGCATCATGCCTTCGAGGCCGATGTTGAGGATGTCGCCCTGCTGGGTGATGGCGCCCCCGATCGAGGCGAACAGGATCGGTGTGAGGTAGGTCAGCGTGGCCGCGATGAGCGCGACGCTGAAGACCGTGTGGAGGACGTCGTTCACTTCACGTTCCCTTCGACGGTGACGGGCTCGTCCGCGACGAACGCACTCTTGACGGCCTTCTTGCGCCTGCTCCAGTTCCACGCGAACGTGGCGGTGATCATGAGCACGATGAGGCCGAGGATCACGTCGACCAGAGGCTTCGGTACGTCGGCGTTTGCCTGCATCGAGCTCGATCCGGCGATCATGTCGGCGTAGAAGACCGCCGCCAGGATGGCGACCCACGGGTTGAGCCGGGCCAGCAGCGCGACGGTGAGCGCGGTGAACCCGTACGACGGGGAGAAGGTCTGGAGGAACCGGCCGGTCGAGCTGGGGCCGATCACGTACAGCGCTCCGGACAGCCCGGCGACCGCGCCTGAAAGCCCCATGACCTGCATGCTCATCGTGCGGGGGTTGACACCGGTGTACTCGGCGAAGCGGTTCATCTCGCCGAGCTCGCGGACCTTGAGGCCCCACACGGACCGGGTCAGGACAAGACCCAGAATGATGACGATGACGAGGGCTATGAGGATGTCAGGCGTGAGGCTGTAGTCGGCGTTCAGCACGGGCAGCATGGCGTTGTTCCCGAGCTGTTTCGACCCCGTCGAGCCGTACGTCTTGTCGACGAACGGCCCCGTGACCAGGTACAGCGTCAGAAGTGTCGCGATCGAGCTCATCATCAGCGTCGTCACGATGATGTTGACGTTCCAGAACGCCAGCAGGGCGCCGGGGATCCAGCCCCACACCCCGCCGGCGATGAACGCCATGATGAGCACCAGGAGGATGACGACGACGCTGGGCAGCGACGAGTTCTTGAGAGCGATGCCGGTGAGTGCCCCGGCGAGCGCCCCGACGTACAGCTGGCCCTCGCCGCCGACGTTGAAGAAGCCCGCCCGGAAGCTCACGATCACAGCTGAGGACAGGATCATCAGCTGCACGGTGTGCGCGAGGAGCGCCCCGATCCCGTACGGCGTGGTCAGTGAGGAGATGAACAGCTCGGAGTACGCGTCGGCCGGGTTCTTGCCGAGCAGCGCGATGATGATCGCGCCGATCACCAGGGCCGCGATGATCGCCAGGATCGGCTGGGCGGCGTTGGTGAAGATCGTCTTGATGACTGTGCTGCCCGTCGACCGGGTGGGGAACGCGTCCTCGTGCGTCGGCGTCTCGACCACGGTGGCCGCGGGCGTCTTCTTCTGGAGCTCGTCGGGGATGCCGTCGCCGTTGAGGTCGGTCGAGACCAGCTCGGCCTTCTCGGCGTGGAGCGCGTTCGCCGCGGCGATCGCCTCTTCGTCGACGGCCTGGCCGCCCATCGCGAGGCCGACCGCGATCTCGGACATCGAGTCGTGGGTGAACTCGTCGACGATGTGGCCGCGGTGCATGACGAGCAGGCGGTCCGACAGGCTCATGACCTCGTTGAGGTCGGCGGACACGAGGAGTACGGCCGCGCCACGGTCCCGTGCGCTGACGAGCGCGCGATGTACGAACTCCATGGCGCCCACGTCGACGCCGCGCGTCGGCTGGGACACGACGAGCAGGGGAGGGTCGGACTCGAACTCGCGAGCGATGACGACCTTCTGCATGTTGCCGCCGGACAGCGACCCGACGGGTGTCGTCGGTGAGGCACCACGGATATCGAACGTCTTGATGAGGCGGGCCGCGAACTGGCTGAGGCCGCTCATGCTGAGCCAGCCGCCACGCGCGACAGGCGGTGACAGGTGCGTGGCGCCGACGTTGTCCGCGACGGACATGCGCGGAGCCGTACCGACATGGTGGCGGTCGTCGGGGATGTACGCCATGCCGGCGGCTCGCCTGGCGGCGATCGATGCCTTGGTGATGTCGTGACCCTTGAGCGTGACGGCACCGACGGAGGGCTTGCCGAGCCCGGCGATGGCCTCGAGCAGCTCGGACTGGCCGTTGCCATCCACGCCGGCGATGCCCACGATCTCGCCCGCACGTACGGAGAGGCTGACGTGGTCGAGCGCCGTCACGCCGCGGTCGTCGATGACGGTGAGGTCGGCGACCTGGAGCACGGTGTCGCCCGGGTGGGAAGGCGTGTGCTCGATGCGCAGCAGGACCTCGCGGCCCACCATCATCGTGGCGATCCGCTCCTTGGTCAGGCCCGCCGCCGGGACGGTGTCGATGACGCGACCGTCGCGGATGACGGTGACCTCGTCCGCGACTGCCAGGACCTCGTCGAGCTTGTGGGAGATGAAGATGACCGCAACGCCGGATTTCGCCAGCTCGCGGATGACGACGAACATGTCGTCGGTCTCGGACGGCGTCAGGACAGCCGTCGGTTCGTCGAGGATCAGGAGCCGCGTCTCGTGGGAGAGGGCTTTCAGGACCTCGACGCGCTGGAGCTCGCCGACGCTGAGCTCGGACGTGACCTCGGTCGGGTCCACCTCGAGGCCGAAGCGGGCCGACAGTCGGGTGACCTCGGCCTCCATGTCCGCGGTGTTGAGTTGTCCGTTCTTGGTGATCTCGCGGCCCAGGAAGACGTTGGCCGCAACGGTGAGGGAGCCGACGAGCTTGAAGTGCTGGAACACCATGCCGATGCCCAACGCGGCGGCCTGCTGAGGCGTGGTGATCGACNNAGCATCGACATGAGCGTGGTCTTCCCGGCGCCGTTCTCGCCGACCAGGGCGTGGACGCGGCCGGGGAGGACGTCGAGATCGACGTTGTCGTTCGCGACCAGTGATCCGAACGTCTTGGTGACGTGGCGCAGCTGGAGAAGTGGAGCAGCCATGAGGCTCCCTCTCTTGTGCTCAGGACAGATGCCAGGGGCCGGGCCGAAGCCCGGCCCCCACATCATGCACGGATGGTCAGCTGATCGTGGTCGGAACGACGATCTTGCCGTCGATGATCTGCTGCTTGTAGGCGTCGAGCTTGGCCTTGATGTCGTCGATCTTGCCGCCGGTGGTGCTGTAGGC
>PMLO01000259.1 GCA_003158895.1 Propionibacteriaceae bacterium | reverse complement strand
CAGGGACCCGCCTTCCCGGCTGACACCAAGCTCGGTGCGGACCAGGTCGTCTGCACGTTCACGATCACGCTGCGCGACTCGGACACCACAGTGCCGTTGGCCGCGGCGCAGTTCGACGTACTCGACCACCTGGGCGGCGTCCACCCCGGTGGCCTTGGCACCCTCCACGACCGTCCCAGCCCAGGTCGAGCCGCACCGGACCGTGACGTTCGAGCTGGCCGCCGCGTTGCCCAGCGGGGAGGGACTCCTCCGCTACCACCCAGCAGCCGGCGCGGTCGTCGCCGCCTGGGACTATGTCGCCGAGACCGACTGACTGCCTTCTACGGGCCAGCGTCCGTTCGCCACCTGAGGCCGGGATCCGATCGGTTCGGTGACGCGATTGACGTAGGAGTGCAGCGCAGGCAAGAATTGCCTCAATAGTGATTGAGGGATATTCGTGGATGCGTTGCTCGCCCACCAAGCGCTGGCGGAACCGAACCGGTTGGCCATCGCGCAGGCTCTGCTGACCCGGGACCTGTCGCCGGGGGAGATCGGCGAGAAGTGGAGCCTGTCGACCTCCCTGGTGGCGCATCACGTGAAGACCTTGGTCGAGTCGGGCATCGCAGTACGTCATGGGGGTGAGCATGACGGCCGCAAGAGCTACCTTTCGTTGCGGCGTGACGACCCGGAGGCGGTTGCGCTGGTGGCGATCGGGGCGCCGGGCGTACCGCGTCCGCGCAGGGTCGCGTTCGTGTGCACCCAGAACTCCGCCCGCTCCAAGCTCGCGGCGGCCTTGTGGCGACAGGTCAGCGACGTACCGGTCGTCGACGCGGGCACGAAGCCATCGCCCGTCCCGCACCCGATGACGGTTCAGACGGCTCTGCGGCGAGGGCTCGACATCGACGGTGACATGCACCAACTGCGGGACACGCTCGTGACCGGAGACCTGGTGATCGCGGTCTGCGACCACGTGCACGAGACGCTGCCCACCGAAGTCGAGCGGTGGCATTGGTCAATCCCCGATCCCGTGCCCACCGCGGCGGTGACGTCCTTCGACGACACCTGCGACGCGATCCAGACCCGGATCCACGACTTGCACCACGCGCTGAGCAGCGCGCAGTAGACGCTACGAGCGAGGAGAACCTCCATGACCAGCACGACCGACGACCCGTACGCCAGGCTGGTCGACGACCTGGCGTACTCCTACGAGGGTGTCTTCAGCAGGGACGACATCGCCCGGGCGGTGGCCAATGCGCACCAGACACTCGCGGTGAATGCCACAGTGACCCACTATCTGCCGGTCCTGGTCGCCAAGCAGGCCAAGGAGCAGCTCAAAGCGCAGGCGCAGGCGGACGGGCGGATCGCCAAGAGCGTGCCTGAGCTGCTGTTCGTGTGTGTCCACAACGCCGGTCGAAGCCAGATGGCGGCCGCGCTGGCCGAGCACCTGTCCGCCGGCCACGTACACGTCCGCTCGGCCGGTTCACAGCCGACCACTGAGATCAACCCGATCGTGGTCGAGGCTCTGCGCGAGCGCGGGATAGAGCTCACGTCCGCCTATCCGAAACCGCTCACGGACTCCGCGCTGAAGGCAGCCGACGTGATCATCACCATGGGCTGCGGGGATTCGTGCCCGTACTTCCCAGGCAAGCGCTACGAGGACTGGGACGTCGCCGACCCAGCCGGCCAGCCCATCCACGTGGTGCGCGAGATCCGCGACGACATCCAAGCCCGCGTCACGACCCTGCTTCGCGAAGTCCTTCACTGACCAAGACAGCTCTCTTCCGAAAGGCTCACCTCTGATGACCACCGCCACGCGCCCGTCCGTCCTGTTCGTCTGCGTCCACAACGCAGGCCGCTCCCAGATGGGCGCCGCCTACACCTCCCACCTGTCCCACGGTGCGGTCGAGGTCCGGTCCGCCGGCTCCGCTCCCGCCGCCTCCATCAACCCCGCCGTGCGCGAGGCGATGCTCGAGGACGGCATCGACATCTCCGCGGAGAAGCCCAAGATCCTCACCCCCCAAGCCGTACAAGCCTCCGACGTCGTGATCACCATGGGCTGCGGCGACAGCTGCCCGTACTACCCCGGTAAGCGATACGTCGACTGGACCCTTGACGATCCCGCCGGGCAGGGCGTCGAAGCTGTACGCCCGATCCGCGACGACATCAAACGCCGCGTCACCGAGCTCCTCGGCGAGCTCAACGTCGACCTCGAGCAGTCGTGACAACCTCCGGTCCCGGCGGGCGCCCGTCCGTGCTCTTCGTGTGCGTCAAGAACGGCGGCAAGTCCCAGATGGCGGCCGCGCTGATGCGCCAGCTTGCCGGCGACGCTGTCCAGGTCTACTCAGCCGGGACCAACCCGGGCGACCGCCTGAACGAGCAGTCGGCGCAGGCAGTCGCGGAGCTTGGCGCGACCTTTGCCGGGGAGCATCCCAAGTCCATCGACCCTGCAGTCCTGGGGCGAGTCGACCGGGTCATCGTCACGGGCGGCGATGCCCACGTCGATCCGCTGCCGGGGATGGTCGGCCAGATCGAGGTCTGGGAGACCGTCGAGCCTTCGGAGCGTGGGATCGAGGGCATGCAGCGCATGCGGCTTGTACGAGACGACCTCCAGCGCCACGTCACCGATCTGGCTGCAGAGATGCTCGGCAGGGACGCAGAGCCCTGTCGCGGCGAGAGTGAATAGCCGGGTCTCCTGACGACCCGAAGGGAAGCAGAACCCTTGGCGTAAACCCGGCGATATGGTCTAGCCGTGGCGCCCGTCGTTGAACTCACCGCGGTGTCGAAGCGGTACCGGCGCGCTGGCCCCTTGGTCCTCGACCAGATCTCACTCCGGCTGAACGCCGCGAGCCTGATCCAGCTCCATGGCGGGAACGGGTCGGGAAAGTCGACCCTGCTGCGAGTCGCGTGCGGATTCAGCCTCCCGACGCACGGCACGGTGCACCGTGGTTACAGCGCCATGGGCGTCGTCCCCGACCGCGTCTTGCCCCCGGCCCGGATGACCGCACGTGCCTACCTCGCGCACCTCGCGCAGCTTGCCCGGACACCGCACGCGACCTCGACTGCGGAACGGATTGCCGATCGTCTACGGCTCGTTCCTGGTCTCGACGCGCCCATGGGAACCCTGTCTCGAGGGAACTTGCGCAAGGTGATCCTCACCCAGGCACTGATGCGTTCTGTTGACCTGATCGTGATGGACGAACCATTCGTCGCCCTTGATCCAGCTGGGTGCGCCGAACTCGTCACCATCGTGGCTGAACGGCTCGCCCAGGGCTGTACGTTCCTGATCGCCACCCACACTGATGACCTCGGCAGCATGGGGCGCGTCGTCACTCTCGAGGCTGGGAAGCTGGGCGAGACGACCAGAACAGCTCGCCCGGCGCACCCTACCGACGAACCAACGGTCGCCATCGACCTCAACGAGCCCCATCCCGCCACCCCGTTCGCAGCAACCTCGGCCCCAGACGGCGCGATTCGCTATCGGGTGCCCGCTACAGAGGTCGGAAGGTTCCTCCAAGGCGCCCTTGACCTCCACCTGCTGGTGATTCGGCTCAACCCCGTCGAGCCAGAGGTCGAGCCGTGAAGACGATCGCAGCGCCCGAGCGGTATGTCTTCGCCGTGCTCGTCGTCACCCAAAGGTGGGCGCCACCTGCCCTGGTACTCGTCGGCCTGATCACCTGGGTGTGGCTCACCCCGCCGGTCGACATCGACACGGTCCACATCAGCCTCGTCGTTCTCTTCGCACTCGCTGCTTGGCTCGGCCACACGACCGGGGACAGCGAAGAGCCCGCCCTGGAACTCATCAGCACGAGCAGCCAAGGCTCGGCCACCCGCATTCTGATCGCCAAATGGTCAGTTGCCGCTGTCCTCGCGGTCGCATTCCCACTCCTCTTGCTGGTGGCCATCTGCACCTACGACAGCCTTCTGGCGACCGCCGTGCCACGGTTCACCACCCAACAAGCAGTGGTGGCGGGGCTCGCCCTTCTCGCGATCGCCGCCGTCGGGGCCTCCCTCGGCGTCCTGGTCGCCCGCGTCCTTCCTGGGCGCCTTGGCTGGGCAGCGTGCATCCTGATCATCGTCAGTCTCGCCCAAGCGGCACCCTGGATGGCGCCCGTGCCACAACTGGCCGCCACACTTCCAGCCTCCGGAGACCCCCTCCCGCCGACATTGCTGCCCACGTACGGTCTGGTCGCCATCATCACAGCAACGCTGCTCACGGGTGCCCGCCTGTTGGGCCGACTAGTCAAGTAGGACTATCCAGCGCGGCGAACCGGGCTCTCTGACGCGCAATGGGCCGGGGGACTGTCAGGCGGCGTGACGTCGGCGCAGGGTCGCCTGCACATCTCGCGAGACCAGGATGGGCAGGTAGTGGTGGACCTTGGCTGGAGTCAGCCGGGGGTAGGACTTCTGGACGAGGGTGTGGATCGCTTCAGCGGACACCGCGGGATTGTGCTGCGTGAGCTGTCGCTCGGTCTCCGCCATCGCGCGGCCGTCATCAACGATGCGATCCTCGAAGGAGATCATGGTGCCAGCCGCTTAACACCGACGTGAACAGCGAGCGCCGAGAGCTCCGGCTGCGCGTGTGCGTCGCGTCACCCCACGACGGCGCCCGGCCGTTGCCCAGCCGCGCACCTGACCTCCCCGCAGGCCGTTGGCTGTGACCTGCGTTTGCCGGCCGCAGGAGGGCCTACGTGTGGTCGGCGAGTCGGTTGGCGCCTACGAGCACATCCCCCTGGATTATCTCGGACATTCTCTTCGGCTCTTCGAACAAGGGGCTGTGCGCAGACTCGGCGAACGTGTAGAAACCCTTCATCGGCGCTTCCAGTTGGTCGTAGTAGGACTTGGCCAGCGAGTAGGAGACCGTGTAGTCGTACACGCCGTGGAAGAAGTAGACGGGGATGTCGAGTCGGGTCACCTTCTTGGTGAGGTCGGTGGAGAGCTGGGTGTTCCACAACCGGGTGCCGGAGAAGACCTTGCCACGCCACATGTTGATCTTCTCTGGCAGCGTGTACTCGCGGTTCTCGAAGGACCGGAGTAGCAGTCCGGTGACCACTGACCTCATGGCGTGGGTCGTGCCGATGCCGAGGCTGTGCATCGCGGAGTCCCGTACCGAGAGGTACGAGTCCGGCAGTGGGACGGAGTCGGTGACGGGTGCTCCTTCGAGAGCCCGCACCATCTTCGTGTTTCCTTCGTCCTTGAACCGCTGGAGCATGTAGGAGTATGCGAGTTTCTCGGACTCGAGCTGGTTCGACATCTGGGCCACGGCTATGTAGGCGCGGTACAGCTCCGGTGCCCGCGCAGCGGCCTGGATCCCGATGAAGGTTCCGCCCGAGTGCCCCATGAGATAGATCTTCTGCTGCCCGAAACGCTCGCGGAGGTAGTTCGTCACTGACAGGGCGTCGGCCACCAGCTGGTCCGGGTTCACGCTCTCCGGTGGGATGTCGGAGCTGTACGAGAGCCCTGAACCGCGCTGTTCCCACCAGACCACGGTGAAGTAGTCGTCGAGACCGGTGGGGTAGTCCTGCGTGAGGAAGTAGTCGGGCATGCCGCCATGGAGGTACAGCAGCACGGGATTGCTCGAGTCCTTGCCCTTGATGAACATCCCCTGTTCGACACCGTTGATGTTCACGTGGATCTTCTCGGAGATGCTGCCCGTCAGCACCGTTCCGTTCGCATCCACGAACGGCGTCGGTCGTCCCGGACTCCAGACCAGCAGGACGCCAGCAAGAGCGAGCACTGAGACCAGCAAGACGGAAGCGGCGGTCAACACGACTCGCCGAACCCTTCCTGCGAACGTCCGCACAGCCGATCCATCGCCTTCATCATCAACCATCGTTTCTCTCTCTCGGAACCGCGCAGCGCCGGAGTCCGT
>PMLO01000136.1 GCA_003158895.1 Propionibacteriaceae bacterium | reverse complement strand
TAGCCGTAGTGGAAGTGATGGTCGTTGTACTCGTCCGACCCGAACGACGCCTGCAGCCCGATCAGGCCGTGGTAGGTCGGGTCGTACACGAAGCACTCGGTCGCCCGCGCGTCCGCACCCTTCGGCTCGGTCCAGCGCTGCAGCGACGTGGTGAGCCGGTCCTTGACCGTCTTGACCGCATCGGTCGCACCCACCGCGGTGGCGATCTCCATGAGCATCGCGTCGCGGTACAGCGCCTTGCCGCCGAAGTACGAGTCCTGCGGGTACGGCTTCGTCGAGGCCACATCCGCTGCCACCTGCTTCGACAACTGGGCCTTCTGGTCCGAGCTCAGCTTCGACAGGTCGAGCGCCGTCCGGATGTCCCAGCGCTTGGCGCGCCACGCGAGCGAGTCGGTCGCGTACAGGGTCAGCTGCCCGTAGATGCTGTCGTACGTCCCGAGCGAGGTCTCCTTCGAGGTCAGGCTGCTCTGGTGGTGCGGCATGGCGACGACGAGGGACGGACCGCCGGCGTAGTGGACTGTGGTCGTGACGTCGCCGGTGCCGATCTCGTACGTAACCGACGTACCGGTGACGGCCTTGGCCTTCGCCGCAAGATCCGCGACAGTCATGCCGGTCGTCGGGGGGACGAAGAAGACGCCCGTCTTTCCGGACGCCAGCTTCACGGCCGTCCCGGACACCGACACGTCGCCGGTCACCCCGAACACGGTCGCGCCCACGGTCGCCTGCCACGCGGACCCCGCGGCCGAGAACGAGCCCGACGCCGCAGTCAGCGTGAGGTCCTTGAGAGCCTTCACGGGAACAGTCGGTGAGCCCTGTACGAGACGGACCTCGGCCACCCCCGTACCGGACGCATCCCTCAGCTGTACGACCACGGAGGCCTCGTCATACTCGGACACGACCGCGCCGGTGACGCCAGCCAGTGCCAGAGTCAGCCTGGGTCCCTGTTCCGCGCCGATCGTCTTCTCGTTCACGACGAGCTTCGGCAGCCAGAACTCGAAACCGGACGTCGTGAGCGCGAAGCCCAGCGGCATGGGGAACACGGGCTGTGCCGTGTCACCGAACACCAAACCGGTGAACCAGTGGTTGGTCGGCGGGGTCAGGCCCTCGGCGAGCCGAGGCATGCTGAGCGTCTTCGGCGTCTGTGACGTCATGGCCGCGACGAGCGGCGCGACCGTGCTCTTGTCCAGCACAGTCTTCGTGGCCGCGGGAGTCTGGCTCCCAACAGCCGTGGTCGAGCAGGCCGCGAGGCTCACTGCGCCCACCGCCAGGGCGCTACCTCCGGACAGGCGTAACAGAGTGCGGCGATTCATAGGGGGCAAAGCCATGGGATTCGTTCCCTTCGTCGAGAGGTCGCGTCATTCACAACCCCACCTTGTGGAGCAGAGCCCGCAAGGCATCGGTGGGTCCGGCGAGGACGCCCTCGTCACGGAGACGGACGACCGCGCTCACGGGAGCGCCGTCCGTAGCAAGCAGGTTGAGATTCCGGGTGTTGAGGGCGGCGCTCGTGATCCGTACGGTCACAACCGCCTGACCTTGCTGAGTGGCGACCAGCGCGCTGTCCACGACTCCCGAGATGGATGAGTTGTCAGGCAGCGTCAGCGTGACCGGAGCACCCTTCTCCACGAGCGCGTACTCGCGTGGCGTCAGCAGGAACTGAGCCTCCACGACCCGGCCGGTGTCGCCGGTGATGACCGCGAGCGGCTGGGTGGCACTCAGGTAGCTGCCCTCTTGGGCATACACCTGGGTGACCGTGCCGGACGTGGTCGCTTTGTACGTGAGCACGCCCTTGACCGGATCGATCGACAGGGCGTCGGTGGATGCGACCTTCACCTTGTTGGCCAGATCCTGCTGCAGGCTGACGCTGCTCACGTCGAAGAGGACGTCGCCCAGCGTGACCTTCTGGCCCACCGTGACGTACTGCTTGATGACGATGCCGCCGTAGTTCGACGCCACCTGAACCCGCGGGGCGATGATCGTCGCGGACGAGCTCTGGATGGTGTGTTGACGCTGGTTGAAGATGATGACCAGCAGGAAGATGAGGACCAGGCTCAGCAGGATGCTGAGCCAGAGCCGGAGCCGGTTCGTCCACGTCATGATGCGGTCTCCTTGATGGCAGCTACCGGCACTGTCTCGTGCCGGTCTGCGTCTGTCTGCCTCGCGCGGAGTTCGGCGAGGATGATGGTGTACGGCGTAGAGCGCGGTTCCGGTGCAGCCAGGAACTGACTGAGCGCCAGACTCTTCGCGTCGATGGCGCGGGCTCCCTTGTCGTCGCGGCGGAGCCTGCGCGCCTCAGCCATGGCCACGATCAGGAACGCCCCGAGGATGATCATGTTGAGGCCGGCCCAGACCGTGGCGACGGCGAGCTGCGAGTTGAGCACGTCTCGCCAGATGCCCACGGCTGTCGTGGCAAGCAGTACCACGAACGTGACCACCTGCAACGTGAGGAAGTTGAACGGCGATGCCGCCCTCTTCGAGGCGCCGGTCACGCTCCACGCGGTGTCCCGGCCGATGACGACGTTCATGAACGCCTTCATATAGATCGGGAACGAGCTGGCGGCGAGCATGAGGACCTCGATCCGGAAGGACCCGAGCGTGAAGAACGCCAGGATGATCTGGAGGCCGTAGAAGCCGGCGTACGCGAGGAGCCATTCACCGATGCCGACGTTCAGCGAGACCGGCCTCAGGTCGAAGAAGATCTCGAGCACGGGGACGAGCAGCAGCAGTCCAGGCGCGATGCCCGTGAGGTAGTGGGTCGCCGTGACGAAGTACATGAGGCGCTGGTCGAGGGTCAGCTTCCGCCTCGTGATCAGCGGGTTGCTGGTGAACAAGATCTCGAAGCCGCCCGTCGCCCAGCGGAGCTGCTGCTTCGCGTACGCCTCGATCGTGTCGGGAGCGTCGCCGATCGCGAGCGTCTCCGGCAGGAAGATGCTGCGCCAGCCGCGGCCGTGCAGGGTGAGCGAGGTCCAGACGTCCTCGCTCTTGGAGTCGGTGTACATGCCGCCGATGTCGTCGATCGCCGCGCGGCGGAAGATCACGTTCGTGCCGACGCAGAAGGCCGCGTTGAACGCGTTCCGGCCGGGCTGTACGAACCGGTAGAACATCGACTGCATGTAGCCGGCGCCGCGCGAGATGAAGTTGTGGAGGTTCCCGTACGTCTGAGGAGTCTGTACGAACGCGACCGTCGCCGTCTCGAAGAACGGCAGCGTCTGCTCGATGAATCCAGGCAGCGGCACGAAGTCGGCGTCGAGGATGACGAAGAAGTCGCCCTTGGCGATCGTCAGCGCGTTGTTGATGTTTCCCGCCTTGGCGCCGTGGTTGCTCAGCCGGCGGAGGTAGCGGCACCCGAGCTCGCTCGCCAGGGCCTGCACCTCGTCAGAGCGTCCGTCGTCGAGGATCCAGGTCCAGTGCCGGCCACGGATCGCAAGGGCGGCCTCCGCCGTGCGCCGGATGACGTCGATGGGCTCGCCGTACACGGTGATGAGCACGTCGACCGTGACGATCCGACCATCCATCCACATCGGCCACTGGGAGGGGTCATCCAGGGTAGCGAGCAGCTCGGGATCGTTCGGGTCGTACAGCGCGGCCCGGGCCGCCTGGTACGTCCAGTCGCGCCGGTCTCGCTGCCCGGCCAGGATCGTCCACATGCTCGCCAGCCCGTGGAAGACAAGGATGGACTCGGACACGATGACGAGCAGCCATGGCAGCACGTCGCCGCGGTTGGACGGCCTCAGCAGGAACCACCCGTAGTAGAGGACGCCAGCGGTCGAGAGGATCGTCAGCAGGATCATCACTGGTGAGTACTCGTCCCGCGTCGCCGCGCGTCTCGTGGCGTCGTCGAATGCGTCCACTGATGCGTAGTCGTGAACTAGTGATGCCATGAAAACCTCCCGTCGGTTGTGGCGGTGACGTCCCCAGGCCGCAGTCTGCGGGCCGGTGCGTCGCTGACTGCCTAAACCATGGTTATGCGCTATTTCGTCCTTTCGCAAATCGCGTTCCACAGCATGGATACGGTCGCGAATGGTTTTCCGGTGTGCATCAGTTCGGTTCTCGGGCGCGGTGTGCGGCCGCAGGCGGTGGGACTGAAACGATCGAGGATCGGGTACGGCGCCGGCCCGTTCCTGATTCGTACAACCCACTGCGACTAGGGATGATGCGCCATCTCATGGTGAGTTCAGCCCGCGCGATCGGGAGCGGAGATCGGCGCTGTCGACGAGCACCGAGGAGCGGGCGCTCAGAGTGCCGAAACCTTTCGCGCGAATCCTGGATATCCCGTCCAGATTCGCCTCAGGATTTAACGTTGCGGACCATTCCCCGTAACGCAATCACAAGGAAGTGCTGGTGGGCCGGGAGCCTCCCCCAGCGCCGACCAGCGACGTCTTGTATACCCCTCAGTGGTATCGTTCGGGACGTGAGACTTCCTGAGACCTCGGCAGAGCACGACCTGTACGAAGCGGCCGCCCTGTGGTGGAACCGACCCCGCGACATCCCCGTACTGGTGGACGCCGCGTGCGACGCCCTCGTGGCAGGACTCGACTCCGACGGCCTTGCCGAACTGGCCGGCGTGTCGACGGCCGAGTCCGTCGTGACGATGCGCGAGCTCGTCGGTCGGGTCTTCGACGAGCTTGACCTCGTGTGGCCGCCATCGGGCGACGCGCTCCCGGCGTTCCGGTACGGCCGTGCGGTCGATCACGTCTCCACGCTCCGGCTCAGCATCGACCGCGTCGACACGGAGTGGTTCGTGGCCGAACCCATGGTGACCATCCACATCGACGAGGAGAACTGGACGGCTCGCGCCGGCAGGTCGGGGATGCACCCCGACGACCTCTTCCGCCCCGTCAATCAACTCACGGCGGGCGAACCCAGCGTGGTCCTGATCTCGCAGAGCAACGAGTGCGGCGTGCTGGGCTGCGGCGGGGTCTCGATCCGGATCGCTCGCGACGGCGACCGCGTGGTGTGGGAGTGGCTCGACAACGGCGCGACCACGCAGCGGCACGCGTTCGATGCCGCGACGTACAACGCCGAGGTCGCCCGTGCGGCCCTCGACCGTTCCTGGGCCGTCGCCGTCAGCTGACCTGCATCCACACCGCGACGTCCGTCGGGATCGACCCTGCGCTGACGTCACCGCTGGCGACGAGGACGTGACCGCCCGGAAGCGGTACGGGATCGGGGCCGAGGTTGATCCAGCACGCGAAACCGGGGTCTCGGCGGAACGCGACGACATCCCGACCCGCATCGATCCACTCGAGCATGCCGTCGCCGAGCGCGGGGTTCTCGCGACGCACGTGCAGGGCCCGCCTGTACAGCTCGAGCGTCGAGGTCGCGTCGCCTTCCTGCGCCTCGGCACTGAGCTCGCCCCAGGCGGGCGGCTGCGGCAACCAGGGCTCATCCGCTCCATCCGGCGAGAACCCGTAGCTGTCCCCGTCACGCGTCCAGGGCAGCGGGACGCGGCAGCCGTCGCGACCCCGGTTCGTCCGGTTCGTACCGGCCACCATCGGGTCCTGCATCCGGTCCCAGGGAATGTCCTCGACCTCGGGTAGGCCGAGCTCCTCGCCCTGATAGATGTACGCGCCACCGGGCAGGGCCAGACTCAGCAGAGCGGCCGCTCGCGCGCGACGCAGGCCGGCCGCGAAGTCGGCCGGACGGTCGTAGAAGTGAGTGAGGAACCGGTCCAGGCTGGTGGTCAGCTCCTGCGGCCGGGCGAAGCGGCTGACAGGGCGGCAGACGTCGTGGTTGCCGAGCACCCAGGTCGGCGGGGCGCCCACCGCGGCATGGCTGGCCAGCGTCCGGTCGATCGAGGTACGGAGCGCCTCGGGCAACCACGGGCACATGAGGTGGTTGAAGTTGAAGGCCGTGTGGAGCTCGTCGGGTCGCAGGTACGCCGTGAGTCGGTGGTCGCGACCGACCCAGATCTCGCCGCAGTAGGCCCGCGGCGGATCGTACGAGTCGGCGATCTCGCGCCAGTGCCGGAAGACGTCATGGACGCCCGGCTGGTCCCAGTGCGGGTGGTCGAGGCCCTCGGGGGTGTCGTCGGGCAGCGGGAACGGCATGCCCGCGATGTCGCGGAGCCCGGCGTCCTTGACGAGTCCGTGGGCCACATCGATGCGGAACCCGTCGACGCCACGGTCGAACCAGAAGCGCAGAGTCTCGTCGAACTCGGCGACGATGTCGGGATGGTCCCAGTTCACGTCGGGCTGCTCGGGCGCGAACAGCCTCAGGTACCACTGGCCACCTGACCCGTCCGTCTCCGTGACCCTCGTCCAGGCCGGCCCACCGAACTCGCTCTGCCAGTCGTTGGGCGGCAGCTCACCATTCGTACCGCGACCCTCGCGGAAGTAGAACCGTTCNNGTCGGAGGTGTGGTTGGGGACGATGTCGAGGATGACCCGAAGACCCGCGGCCTTCGCCTCCGCGAGCAGCGCTTCCGCCTCGGCGAGGGTGCCGAAGACGGGCTCGATGTCGCGGTAGTCCGCCACGTCGTACCCGGCGTCCTTCATCGGGGACGGGTACCACGGGTTGATCCAGACCGCGTCGACGCCGAGGTCGGCGAGGTAGGCGACGTGCGACCGGATGCCGGCGATGTCACCGATACCGTCACCCGATGCGTCGGCGAAGCTTCGCGGATAGATCTGGTAGACGACCGCGCGTCTCCACCAGGTCGCGTCGTCGGATCCCAGGCGGGGCATGGCTGTCGTCATCGGATCTCCCTCATCGGTTCCGTCACGATAGTGGGCCCGTTGCGTGGTTGCACGGCGCCGCGGCGCGATCGCAACCCTGGCAGCTGATTCTCGGCAAGAGGGTTCTCATGCACGTTGCTGGTCCCTCGCGGTCAGGCCTACCGTCGTCGGTGCTGCGAACTACCACCGCGCCGAGGCGGCGCCTGCTCCGACAGGATCCCGACGCGCACGACGAACCACTGGGGAGCACCACGATGACTGCTGGTCCGCAACAGCCGACCAAGTCCGAACAACTCGCCGCGATCATCGCATCGATGCACGAGGCGATACCCGAGCTCTTCGGTGTCATGATCGCGTCGGTCGATGGTCTCGCCGTCGCTCACGACCTGCCCGAAGCCGATGCCGAGCGCATCGCCGCCATGGCCGCCACAGCCCTTGGGCTGGGCGCCCGCATCACGGAGCGCACCAACCTCGGGACGCTCACCGAGACCATCATCCGCGGCACCCAGGGCCACCTGGTCGTCTACTCCGCCGGCAACGACGCCGTGCTCGTCATGTCCGGTCCTCTGAGCGCGAACCTGACGCTCATGCGTATCGAGGCGCGCGTCGCCACCGTACAGATCAACTCGCTGCTCGGAAGGCACTGACATGGACTCGATGCACGAGATCGCCCGCACGGCCATCGACCAGACGCCTCCCGCATGCCGCGTGACAGCCGAGCACGCAGCCGTCATCGCCACGAACGCCAACGCCCTCGTCGCGTGGGGTCCGCAGATCGCCATGGGCTTCTACGACACCCTGTACGGCCATGTTCCGACCGCCACGATCTTCCACGAGGGCGAGCGGCCCATGCGGGAGCAGACACTGATCGGCTGGTGGGAGCGTACGGTGCGCGGCCCCATCGACGACGACTACTGGGCGTGGATGGCGATGGTGGGCCTCACCCACGTCGTGCGTCGCGTGACGAACCCGATGATGCTCGCGATGGCCGACTACGTGGCCGAGTACGTCAGCATCAACTCGTACCGTCTGCAGCTCCCCGAGGCTGACCGCATCCGACTCGTCGAGGGCTTCGACCGGGTCGCGTCCATGACCCGATCGATCATCACGTACGGCTACGACCACGCGATGTCGGCCGCGCTGTACGAGCGGGCCGGCATGCCCGAGGCGCTCCTCGCCCGCCTGGGCGATCAGACGATCCGCGAGGCGCTGGTCGACGCCAAGTCAGAGCTCGGTCTCTGAGACGAAGGACGCATCCATGTCATTCGGTCGCCTTGCCGGCGGGACCCTTCTCGCCACGGGTTTGGCCGCCACCATGTGCGTCGGCACGTACTGGACGGCGCAGGCGATGCAGTCCGATCTCGTCGACGAGGCTCGAACGACGTTGGATGCCCATCAGCTCTCGGCCACCGTCACGTTCTCGGGACGCGACGCGCACGTCTGGGCTGACACGGCCAGCGCCCGCGCCGACGCGATCGCCGCGTTGAAGACCATTCCCGGCGTACGGATCGTCGCTATCGGCGAGGGCGCACCGCCCGTGACACCGCAGTCGAGCCCGTCCGACACCGCCACGCCTGTACCGCCGAGCGCGACCCGGACGATCCTTCCGGGCTCCAGCGCGACGCCGGCCTCGAGCGCCACGCCTGCCTCCAGCGCCACGCCTAGCTCAGCGATGTCGATGGCGTCGACCGCTCCGTCCTCGACCGCGATGATCACCAGTACCGCCGTACCCGCCACGCCTGTACCGACGGCAAGCGTCGCGGCGACCACGACGTTGCCCCCCGTGGCCATCCCGGCCTGGCCTCAGATCCTCTTCGACGGCGACTCGGCAACCGTCAACAAGGCGGGCAAGGCCGAGGTAGCACAGATCGCTTCGTTCATGGTCGCCCATCCGACAATGACGGTCCTTCTGACCGGGTACACCGACACGAGCGGCACCGCGGCGGGGCGTCAGGCCCTGGGCCTGGCCCGAGCCAAGGCGGTCCAGGCAGTGCTCGTCGCCGACGGCGCGAGCTCGTCGCGGATCACGGCCGCATCCCGCGGCGGCAACGACCCCGCCGCCAGCAGTAGCACCTCTCAGGGCCGTGCGCTCAACCGACGCGTGACCGTCACGATGACCCAGGAGAGCTGATGCTTGACGGATTCCAGTACGTTCTCGCCCAGGTCGGAGTCGTCGTCGCCGTCACCGCTCTTCTGGCGGGCATCCTCGGCTGGCTGATCGGCCGCGGCAGCCGTCGGCGCAGCGAGAAGGTCTTCGCGCAGGCGATCGCAACCATTTCCCGACCGGAGCCGGGCGCTTCTCCCTTCGCGCCGAAGGCGACCGACGCTGACGTCGGCGAGGGCTCCGAGACGCCAATCGCCGAGGTGGATCCGGATGCCGATGCGCCTGCCGATGTCGCGCCGCAGCCCCTCGCGCAGCGTCTGCCCTACGGGGCCACGCTCATCGATCACGTTCCCCTGCACGAGGTCGACGACCCAGACTCCACGGTCATCCGGCCAGCATCGAGCCCCAAGACGACCCCGTACCTGCCTCCGAGCGCGGTGATCACGTCCACGCCGGCAGGCCCGAGCGCTGCCCCGTACCGGGCGCGCATGGGCGCCCAGGTCTCGACCTCCGAAGACGTCCAGCAGCTGCGCCAGGAACTGAGAAGCCGGGACCTCGAGCTCGGCCGCATCGAGGCCGGCGCACTGTCCGCCTGGGACCGCATGGTCCCGCAGCTCCAGCAGCAGATCGATGGTCTCACCCGCGAGAACGACGCCCTGCGACGCAGGATCCGCGAGGCCGACGAACACTCCGACGCCGACGCGATCGCCGTCGAGCACCTCCGCGCGCTCGTTGCCGACCGCGACGCGAAGATCGCCGAGCTTCGCGCCGGGCCTGACGCCGTACGAGATCGGTCCTAGTCGGCGTCGGTCGCAGCGGCCACGTCCGCAGCATCGAGCGCAGAGCGCGCATCGGCTTCCGCGGCCTCGGCGGTACGGAGTCGCGCCTGAGCCGCTGCGTACGCGAGACCGATCTCATCGACCTCTCGTTGCGCGTCCTGGGTTTCGTCCACAGCGGCTGCGAGTCTCTCCCGCGCGTGACCCCGCTCCGCCTCGGACGTCAGCTTTGCCACCGCGTGTACGGCTGGGGGTTCTGCGGTGACCGGTTCCGGCTCGGCTGTCGGCGATTGCGCCTCGGCCTCGACGCGATCGGCCGCCCGCCGGTCGACCCAGGCCTCCAGCTCGGCGCCGACGGCATCGGACAGGTCGACCTCGCCGAAGCCGGCGTACACGAGGCTTCGAGCGAGGCACCCGGACTGTACCGCGGCGGCCGCAGACGCATCGGCGGCGACTGCGGTCAAGGTGTCGCCGACCTCCGTCCATACGGCAGGGCTGGGCGTGATCCCTTGCCTCGCCAGCACCATGTCGAGGCGCCGCTGCACGGCGCGCTCGAGCTCCCGCCGTCGAGGGGCGAGCGATGCGACCCGGGCCATGTCGAGCTCCGCCTGTGCCTGGCGCATCGTGGCGCCAAGGTCGATGAGGTCATCGAGCTCCGTGGAGCCTGAGCGGGCGAGCAGGTTCAGGTACCAGGCGGCCACCGTCGGCCGCCGCAGCGCACCGATCTGGGCTGCGAGGGCCTTGTCGCCGGCCGTACGAGCCTGCTTGACGAGCTCCGTACGGCGCGCGACGAAGGTGGCCGGGTCCGCTCCGTACAGCTCGTCGGCGACAGCGCTCAGCGACACGGGCTCTCCCTTCGAGCGCGTCCGCTCAATCCTCGCTGAAGTCTGTACCGGTCATCTCCGCGAGGTGGTGCCGGACGCGCTCGATCTCCTCGATGCTCGGGACCTCGTTCGTGGTACCCATGATGGCGGCGCCGATGCGGCCCGTCTCGCTGGGCAGGACGCCGGCACCACGAAGCTCGATGACGATGTCGATGACCTCGTCCTTGGTGAGGCGTCGGCTGAGAAGAGCGATGAGCGGTACGTAGTCGGCCGCGGGCACTCCCGTGGGGTAGCCCTGGCGCACCCACGCGATGAGCCGCTTCATGATGTTGCGTCGGGCCTCGGAGTCCGACGTGCGCACCTCTACGAGAGGCCGGGTCTCGCTCGCCGACACGGCCAGGGGTTCACTGGGCCCAGGCAACAGCTCCGCGTCGTCGGTGTCGTCCGTCTGCTCGGTGTGCTCGGTGTCATCGGTGTGCTCGGTGTCGTCTGGGCTGTCGGACTCGACGACGGCGAGCGGCCAGCCAACCGTGGCGAGCCGGGACGAGACCCGGGCCACCTCGTCGTCGGTCGCGGGCTGAAGAGTCCTCCGCTTGATCGCGAGCCGGATCCGCGCTTCGACGTCCTCCTCGCTGCCGACAGCGAGCGTCTGCGCGATCTCGATGATCTCCTCGTCGCTCAGCTGGCGATGGAGGATACCGAGCAGCGCGATGTAGTCCTGCTGGGGGACTCCATCGGGGTATCCGGCGCGCAGCCAGCCCACCACACGTGTCACCACGTTGCGAGAACGGCCAGCACGCGCCACCGACCTACTTCTTCCGGAAAGTGGGGATCAGATGGTCGAAGACGAGGCTGTAGCCCATACCGGTGCCGACGATCCAGGAGATGCCGAGCAGGATCGCGACGACAACCACGCCGAAGCACACGGCCGCAAGAACCTTGCCGACCGGACGAGGCTTCGACTCGACGGCCACCTCGGCCGTACCGCCTGCTCCGTACGCGAGGGAGCGCATACCCAGCGCGAAGATCGCCGGAAGGCCGGCACCGAGAAGGAGCGCCGCGAAGAGCACTTGGGCGCCTGCTTGCAGCGCTAGCCAGAGCTGGCTCATCGCACGGCCTCCTTCGCGCTCTCCACCGGGACAACCGGGACCTGGAGCACGTCGCCCGCGCTCGTCTCCCACTCGTCGGTCACATTGTGATGCCCCACAGGGTTCTTGCGCGAGTGCCAGAACACGAATCCCGCACATCCGATCAGGATCGCGAAGATCACGATCGCGCCGGCAAGGCCACCGATGAAGTGCCCGACGGCCCACGCGAGGGCTGCGACCAGGCCCGCCGACGGCAGCGTGATCAGCCAGGCGACCAGCATGCGGAGGGCGACGGCCCAGCGGACCTGGGCGCCCTTGCGACCAAGACCTGTACCGATGATCGAGCCCGTCGCCACGTGCGTGGTCGACAGCGCGAAGCCGAGATGGCTGGACACGATGATCGTGGCCGCGGAGGCCGAGTCGGCCGCCAGCCCCTGGGGAGAGTCGATCTCGACGAGACCCTTGCCGAGGGTACGGATGATGCGCCAGCCGCCGATGAACGTACCGAGCGCGATCGCGGTGGCACAGGCCGCCTTGACCCAGAGCGGTACGGCATGGAGGTCGGTCCAGTTGCCCGACGCGATGAGCGCCAGCGTGATGATGCCCATCGTCTTCTGGGCATCGTTCATGCCGTGCGCGAGAGAGATCAGCGAGGCCGAGCCGATCTGGCCCCAGCGGAAGCCGTCGTTGCGGAACTTCTCGGCGACCTTCTTGGTCACCTTGTAGATGATCCACGTACCGGTCATGGCGACGACGGACGCGATCACGGGTGACAGGACCGCGGGCAGGATCACCTTGCCGACCACGCCGTCGAGCTTGGTGTCCGTACCGACCCACTTCACGGCAGAGAAGCCGAGGCCTGCAATCGTCGCGCCGATGAGGCCGCCGAAGAGCGCGTGGGACGAGGAGCTTGGCAGCCCCAACAGCCAGGTGAGCAGGTTCCAGATGATGGCGCCGACGAGTCCCGCGAGCACGATGAGCAGGAGCGCGCTACCGCCGTTCGCGGTGAGCTGCGGGTTCGGCGCTCCCGTGCTGTCCTGGATCCGGATGACCGAGTTTGTGACGGTCAACGCCACCTGAACGCTGAGGAAGGCGCCGATCAGATTGAGGACGGCTGACAGCGCCACTGCCGCCTTCGGCTTGAGCGCACCGGTGGCGATCGAGGTCGCCATGGCGTTCGCGGTGTCGTGGAAGCCGTTCGTGAAATCGAATGCCAAGCTCGTCAGGATGACCATTCCGAGCACGATCATGGGGGCAATGTCCACGAGTTGATCGTCGCGTACGACACCCTCCGTTCACCAGCCAGCGGAGGTGTTGGTCACCAACTGTTCACTTTGGGAAGGTAGCGGATTTGCAACCATGCTCTGACAAGGCACGATGTCAGGTGAACAGTTGCGGGCGAGAGGCGTACTCGACGACCACCGGCGCGTGATCGGACATCCTGGCGTCGTATCCCGTCGCCTTGTCCGTGCCTGCAATCAACGCGGCCCCGGCCAGGCCCGGTGTGGCCAGCTGGTAGTCGATCCGCCACCCCACGTCGCTCTCGAACGGGCCCGGCCCCCAGCGCCACCACGAGTACGGACCCTGTTCGTTGGGGAGCACGCCACGGACG
>PMLO01000032.1 GCA_003158895.1 Propionibacteriaceae bacterium | reverse complement strand
CGCGGCTGCGAGATAGGCGATCTGCTTGCCGGTGTCGTCGGCGTTCATGACGCGGCCTGGGCGTCGATGTTGATCCCGAACGCTCGGTCGTAGTCGGCCAAGTCTCTGGCCAGGGGATCGTCGGTGCTGCGGCGCTGCTGGAACGCGTCCCGCAGCCGTGCCGCGGAGGCGACATGGGCCGGATCGATGACCGTGGACGCGGACAGCCACGCGCGCAGGTGATCGCCGACGCGTCGTCCTTCGCCGGTGATCGTGACCGTGTCCAAGGAAGCCACGACGTCGACCATCCGCCCGATCATGACCGGGTCCACGGAGTAGTCGCTGCCCGCGATCCGCACGAAGTAGTCACGCCCTAACCGGACCCGGGACCGGTGCCCGAGTGTCGGCGGCAGCGGCGGGACGGGCAGCATCGCGACCCGGTCCCGCTCGAACAGGTCCACCGGCCGCGCGCCCAGGGATCGGACCTTCCGGCGGTTCGCGGCCGGCAGCCAGTCCGCCATCTGCGCGTTGAAGTCGCCGGGCGACCCGAACGTGCGCCCTGGCAGGAACGAGGTCTAGAGGAACCCGTTGGCCCGCTCCACGATGCCCTTGGTCTCCGGGTCGAACGGCTTGGCCTGCACGATCCTGGTCGCCAGGGTCCCGGTGAACGCGGCGACCCCGTCCGCGAACCTGCCGCCACGACCGATCCCGGCCTCGTTGTCCCACAACAACCGCTTCGGGACCGCGCCAAACTGCTCCGACAACAGTGACCACATCCCGGCCAGCAGGTCCGGTGTCGTGCGAGACGGCAGCATCCAGGCGGTGATCAGCCGGGAGAACGACGCCACGACCACCAGCACCGGCGGGCTGCCGACCTGCCCGGACCCGAGCGGGATCCTGGCCGGCGGGAACCACAGATCGCACTGCGCCTGATCGCCCGGCAGATGCGGCAACCGGTCCGCGGGATCCCGCGGGGCATATTCCGGGCGCAGCAGCACGACCCGTTTCCGGAACCACGACGCCGACCCCGCCCAGCCGACCCGTTCCGCGACCACCGACGCCGGCATCGACGGGAACTCCAACAACAACCCCCGAACCCGGTCCTCGAACCCGTCGAACACCGACGGCCCAGGCGGCCTCGAATACGACGGCGGCCCCTGCGACNNCAACGCCCGCGCGACCGTCTTCCGGGCGATCCCCAACCGGTCAGCGATCGCTCGCTGCGGCAACCCCTCCGCCACACGAAGATGACGGATCTCGGCCCACTCCTGCACGTTGATCACCCAGCCAATCTCGGCTCAGGTGGTCCCCTATTGGAAGAGCGCCACTGGCCCCCTCTTCAACGAGCGTCGACAAAGGACACCACTGCAGCCCTCCGTCTCCTGCGGCGCCGCCTCTCCGACACCGTGTTCACCGCCCTCCGAACCGACCAACACGTCATCGCCCGGCCAGCCACCACCCTCGCGGACGCGGCTTGACAACATAGGAGCATCGCCAAGCTCGACCGGCCAGGGCTGTGATCGTGGACTTCGTCCGCGAGCACGCCAACCATCAGGAGGCTGGTGGTCTGCGTTGGGGTGTGGAGCCGATCTGCGCCGTGTTGCTACGAGTGGACCGACAAGCTGCCCACCAGCAGGTCGAGCGGTTGATGAGCGCTGCCGGGCTCGTCGGAGCCCGGCGCGGCGCCCGGAAACGGACCACGATCCCGGACCCGGCCGCCGCGTTGCCCAGTGATCTGCTGGATCGTGACTTCAGTGCCCCGGCACCGAACCGGGTCTGGGTGACCGACTTCACATAATGGGACCGCCACGAGGCACTGATTCTCGGGGTGACCGGAGGTGGCGGGGGCTACTGAGATTTGACTGGTCGAGCAGAGCCAGGGACGGAGCGCTGGTGGCGGACCACTGATCCAGACGTCATCGGCTCGTTCAAGACCTTTTCATTGACGGTGGCCCACCGCTTCGCGGGACGAGACAGGGCTTGTGAGATGCCGCGCCATCGAGCGCTTCTATTTAGGTCGCCCACCTCAACCCGCAGCGATCCGAATCGATCGGTTCTTCGACGGCGGAAGGGGCAACTGTTGGTGCGCGGGACCGCGGCATCCTGGGGTGCGGCGATCGTCGACACGACGGGTCCGAGCGTCAAGCACTTTAGGGAGCCTGGCCCGACGCGCGCCCGCTCGCGAACATCGGCGCGAGTCGCCAGCCCGCGCTGGTCTCCGAAGTAGTAGCGGAAGAGTGAAAGGGCGGGTGAAAAGTCGCTTCCCCTGTCAGTCGGAGGGGCAACTGATCTGCTTGGCTTTGGAAGCGCGCGAGGCAAGGAGCGCTGAGCCACCGTCCCCAAGCGGTGAGCCAAGCCCGCAGCGGTGGCAGGATCCCCCTCCCGCCACCGCTGTGGCTCCCATCATCAGGAGACCGATGACTTGGAGTCTCCCCAACCATCCGCCCTGGCCTCCCCGAGACGGCACCTAACGTGCGCACGGTAGGCGTCCAAACGGTCGGTCTTGCCCTCTTACCTCGCTCCGCCGCACGGGTGCGGTTGATCTACACGAAGCGGAAGCTGGCAGTCGTTACCTCGCCGGTGACACTCAGGCCGCGAACTCGCCAACACACATGTTGGCCGATCCCCGAGCGAGCGACCTAGAGGTAACCGGCACCAACCACCGCCATCCACCAGCGAACGCCAAACCCGACGCGAGTCGCCTGAAGCGGGAACGGGAAGGGTGAAGAGGGGGGTGAAAATCGTCGCCCTTCTCAGTCCGACGGGCGGTTCGAGCGGTTAACTATCTGGGGATAAACCGCCCTTAACTATCGAGGATGAATCACGTCAAGCAACGCCCATCTGGGCGATGGGTGAACTTGTGCCTCAAGGCGCTGGTCTGAACGGGTCTTCTGTTCGGTCTCACTGACTAGATCAATCGTGCATTCGGGCGTGCCGCAACAACTGAGGAAGGGGGATCCTCATGCTCAAGAAGATCAAGGGAGATTCTGATCCCCGGGGGAGCGCACACGGCGTTCGCTCGCGTTTGGCGACGACTCTCATGTTCACGCTGGTTGGCGCCCTCTTTGCTTCGGTTGTCGGGACGTGGCCAGCGTTCGGTGCCACGGTTCGGCAGGCGACGGCCAGTTGGGCCGCTGGCACGGTTACGTCGGTGCGCCAAGGTGAAGTTCTCAACTCCGAGTGGCGGTTCAACCTCAACGACGACGGTGCGGCGCCGACGAATCTTCCGGTGGACAACGTGTACACCACCATCACGGCCACCAATGGCGTCTTCCAATCTCTCCCCGATGCCTGTCTCACCACGGGCGTTGCACCGGTGTCGTCGATCTCTGCGGACGGCATGACGATGATCTGCAACTTCGGGACGCAGATCCAGGGCACTGCGCTCGCCATCCAGATCCCGGTCGTCGCCAACGGTCCCGTCGGGTCAAACGTCACGCTCTCGGCTGTGTTCGGAGAGGCCACGGCGCACACCCCGCCGATCCCGATCATCCAGAAACTCGCCATCGACTTCAAGCTCAGCGACTCCGACGCTTGGTACCTGGCGACTGGCTCGTCGGACTACCAGACGGTGGAGTTTCCCTGGAGCCTGTACCTGGGTAACGGCAGCCTAGTGGGCCAGAACAGCCTTTCCTACACGATCACGGCCACCGGGACCAACGGAGCCGCCCTGATCACCACCTTCGGTACCTACGGCTGCTCGCCCTTCACCACAGCCACTCCCCTCGGTGCGAGCGGACACCCGTGGTCGGGCGGCACGCACCCGGCAGATCAGCTGGCGAACTTTGTGACCACCTGTTCCCTCACCCGCATCGGGGCGACGAACACCTTTACTCTCACGCTCTCGGGCATCAACTGGAGTGTGTTGAGCGCGCCGACCTACGACTCAGCCGGGCACCTCCTCCCAGTGGACGAGAAGGTCGTTGCGAGCGGCGTTCTGACTTTCCAGATCAACCCCTCGGACGGCTCGTCGACGACCGGGTTGACGGTGAGTTCCAATGCCCCCACGTACACCTCGCCGGCAGACCCCACGGCGACAGCGGTGGATGACAGCTCCAACAACACAGACAGCAAGCTCATCTCATTCTTCGGCGGCTGGTCGGGGATCTGGGGCCGTGGCGGTACGGGCACGACCTCGTGGGACGACCAGTTGCGCAAGTCTGCCGGGGCCGCGCTCAGCACGTACATGTCGGCCTTGGTGCCGCGGACCAATGAGGCGATGAGTCAGTGCACCGTGCTCGACACCAAGTACGTCACCGCCACGGGTCCGGCGGTGGTCAGCGCGACCGGCGGCACCGTCGCCAACATGGGTCCGTACACGGTCTGGTACTACGTGGGCACAGGAACGGCTGCCCTGAATCCGACGTCCAGCAGCTACAACCCGGACACGGTCAACACCTGCGGCGATCTGCCCGCGTCTGGCTGGGTGCCGACCCTGCCTGCCGATTTGAGCACGATCAAGGCCGTCCGAGTTGACTACATCGCGTCCGACATGACCCAGATCGACCGCGTCGTCCTGACGGTGCCCGTCGTGATCCATACGGATGTGGCGATCAACCAGGACATCTGGGTGTGGGACTCCGTGATGACGGGAAGCACCTGGTCCCGGCTGACGGCCCCCGTGACATACACGAATGTGGTTAATGCGCAGTTGGGTGTCACCGCCCGCTACCCCTACACGACGCAATCCCGGGACATCCTTCGGATCATCGCAGCGACGCCAGCGGTCACGAAGGTGGTCGACAAGAATTCGCTGAGCATGGGTGATCAGGCAACCTTCACCCTCACCTACAGCGCCAATGGTGGGAGCTCCATCGGTCCCACCGTGAACAACTACCAGATCGTCGACACGCTTCCGACTGGCCTCACCTACGTGGCTGGCTCCGCATCGCTTCCCCCGACCGTGACGGTGGTCTCCGGCCAGCAGGTGCTGACCTGGCTGCTCAACGGCGTCCCGACGAACACGGCTCAAACCCTGACCTACAAGGTCACGACCAACGCGACGACGGTCGCTGGCATGGTCATGAAGAACAGCGCCGTCACGACGATCATCACTCCTTCTACGACCGACATAAACCCGACGTCGGCCCCAGCTGTCGCTTCGGTGACGGTGTCCAGTGATGGTTTGACGGTGATCGGCAAGTCGGCCGACCAGGCGCTGATCCCGAACCTGGACGGCAAGGGCAACGGAACCGGCTCCTGGACGGTGTCGCTGCGAGCCGACGATCCCGCAGGTCAGTCGTTTACCGACATCATTGACATCCTCCCGTACAACGGTGACGGCCGGGGCACGAGCTTCAAGGGTACGTATGCGGTCTCGGACGTGATCAGCGACGGGACCGTGTACTACACGACGGCGGCGCCGTCGACTCTGTCGGACGATCCGGCGGCCGCAGCGAACGGGTCGGCGGGCAGTGTGACGGGGAACACGGTCGGGTGGACTACGACGAAGCCGGCAGACGCGTCGACGATCACCGCGATCCGCGTGATCTCGGGGCCCCTGGCGACGTGGACGACGCGCACGTTCCAGGTGTTCATCACCACGATCGGCGCCCAGGGCGGCGACACGTACGTCAACCGTGCCCAGGGACGTGCCCAGCACACCGCACTGGTGATGCGGACCTCCGCGCCGACCACGGTGTCGCAGTACTACGCCTATGACCTGAAGAAGTACGTCCAGGACGCAGCGGGGGTTTGGCATGACGCGCAGGACACGAACCCGGCCGACTGGCCATCGTTCGCGCTGGGTTCGGTGTCTGCGGTCAACTA
This sequence comes from Propionibacteriaceae bacterium, assembly GCA_003158895.1. GTDB lineage: Bacteria > Actinomycetota > Actinomycetes > Propionibacteriales > Propionibacteriaceae > Fen-668. Next base: position 37,657 of record PMLO01000032.1, on the reverse strand, counting down.
CCGGATCGTGGTGACGAATACGGGCCAGGGTGACCTGAGCAACATCGTGGTCACTGACAGTCTCTTCCCCGCAGGGAACCATACGATCGCCACGCTTCCATCGGGAGCGAGCGATACCTACGAGTTCACGGCTGATCTCAGTTCGTACAGTGCCGGAGCAACAGTGAGGAACGTGGCAACGGCTCATACGGAAGTGCCTCCGGGCACTACCCAGACGACGCTCCCGAATCCTTCCGACGAGGCCAACGTCACCCTCTTCGCGGCTCCTACCATTCATGTCGCCAAGCAGGGTCTGAACTGCGACGTGGGTCAGGCATCATGCCCGTTGAGCGGAGCTGCGTACGCGTTGTACAACACCGACCCTGCGGTGGCCGGCGCGACGCCGATCGCGAACGGGATCGTCGCCGACACGGAAGGCGGCGCCACGTTCACATCCAAGCCGCTGATGCCCGGGGCGTACTGGCTGGTCGAGACCAAGGCGCCGACGGGCTATTCGCTGTTGCCCACTGCGATCTCGTTCACTCTCTCGCTCAGCGGCATCACGCTGACAGGAGCGAGTTCGTCGGTGGTCACCCTGAAGTCCGGCGACACCTTCACCATCGTTGTTTCCGACACGAGCCAGGCTCCCCTGCCCGAGGCGGGCGGAGACGGGCCGTGGCCCAACGTGCTCTTGGGGCTGCTGCTACTCGCAGTTGCAGTTATGACCCGGCACCTGGCTTTCCGTCGCCGGCTGTCACGCACGCACGCCTGATGGTCGGCTAGATGCAGATCGCAACCACAAACGCTCGCAGTTCATTCATAGAACTCACTGGAGGAAGATCAGAATGACCCGAAATCGATTTCGACATGCTGGGGCCGCCGTGTCCGCGCTGGCCCTCGCGACCCTTGCGATGGGCGCGTCGTACGCGTTCGCCGACGACACGCCGCCCACCGGTGGCACCCCGGCGGCGAATGTCGCCCTGATCAACGGCAGTGCCACCAACACCCTGCACATCACCAAGTACGCCGGCGCACCCACCGGCCAGATCAACAACGGCACCCCGATCGGTGGCGCGTCCGCCGGTACCCCGCTGGCGGGTGTCACCTACGACATCTACAAGGTGCCGAATGTTGACCTGACCACTAACGCGGGCTGGACTTCGGCGGCGTCGTACTACAACAACATCGCCGCTGCGCAGACAGCGGTCGGCACCGCTGCCCCGGTGGGCACCTGCACCACGAACGCGACTGGCCAGTGCGACATCGCAGGCCTGCCGGTGGCCCTGTACTACGTCGTGGAGACGTCCGCCCCGGCGAGTTATACCAAGGCGGCCCCGTTCCTGGTGACGCTTCCGATGACCAATCCGAACGGCCCCGACGGCGTGCTCGGCACGGCGGACGACAACACCAGCTGGATGTACGACGTGTACGTGTACCCGAAGAACCAGCAGGACACAATCACCAAAGCCGTGACCGACAAGGGCACCCAGACCACCGACAACTCGACCGGCGCCGCAGCATCTCACGTCATCGACTACACGTTGACCTCGTCGATCACCGACGGCACCGATCCGCTCGGCATGTACGTGATCTACGACGACCTGGACCCGTCGCTGACGTTCACTGGCGCCACTCTCAACGTCGGCTCCACGGCACTCATCGCGGGCACCGACTACACCGTCACCACCGCACCAGACTGGACCACGCCAGCCACCGCATTCACCGGCACCGCTGTCGCCGGTGGCCCGGTCGTCACGATCACGTTCACCGACTCCGGACTGACCAAGCTCCAGTCCAATCGCTCGTCCAACGTCACGACGGTGCTCCACACCACCGTGGGCGCCGAGGATGCTGACGGAGTAGTGCCCAACACGGCGTCATTCATCCCGAACCAGGGATGGTGGAACCAGCACACGACGCCGCCGGGGACCCCTCCGGGCATTCCGTCGAACCAGGTCGTGACGAAGTACGGCGACGTCAAGATCAACAAGTTCGATGGCGGGGCGCCCTCGACAAAGCTGGCTGGCGCTGAGTTCATGGTTTACAAGGACGCGAACGCCGACGGTGTCTGTCAAGCCGCCGAAATGGTTGGGGCGAACGTGATCGGGGGCCCGGTCGTCACCGACGCCACGGGGACCGCAACCTACAAGGGCCTCCAGACGTCCGACTTCTACAACAACGCGACCCAGACGACGCTCCTGACCTACTGCATGGTGGAGACCAAGGCCCCGACCGGCTACAACCTGAATGCGCAGCCGATCCCGTTCACCGTCATGCAGACCACGGATGGCACCCTCGCCCTCACCACGCTCGACGTGGCGAACGAGAAGTCCAACCTGGGTAACAGCCTCCCCCTGACAGGTGGCCAAGGCGTCGCCGCGCTCAGCATCGGCGGCCTCGTGCTCATCGGCGGCGGCGCCGGCTACTACCTGCTCGCGGCGCGCCGGCGCCGGGTGCGCTGAGTCACCGTCCCCAACCGGTGAGCCAAGCCTGCAGCGGTGGCGGGAGTTCCCCTCCCGGCCACCGCTGTGGCTCCTGTTACCAGGCCGGATACACCGGTCTCTCTACCACCCGCCGGTCCTGCCCAGGGCTGTCACACGATTTGTCTGAGGGGGGGCCCGCGATGTCCATCTCCACTGCCGCCCGCGGGCAGGCACCGGTACGCCGCGCCGGGTGGGTTCACCGGGTCGTCGCGCTCGTCTTGGTGCTCACGGGCGGTGTCGTGACGGGATGGCCGGTCGTCGAGACGCTCCTCAACAACGACACGGGTGCGGCGGCGGTGAGCTCGTACGTCAACGCGGTCGCCGCGTCCAGCCCCGGCCCAGTCAGCGAGGCCCTCGACCGCGCCCACGCCTACAACGCGGCACTCAGCCCCGGAGCCCTGTGGGACCCCTGGGGCGACAACACTTCCAACAACTCGCCGGCGCACGACGCCTACCTGGCCCAACTCAATGCGTTTGCTGCCATGGGACGGATCCGAATCCCCCAAATCAACGTCGACCTGCCCATCTTCCACGACGCCACGAAGCAGTCGCTCGCCATGGGCGCGGGACACATGTTCGGCACCTCGCTACCGGTCGGCGGCCCGGACACGCACGCGGTCATCGCCGGCCACTCCGGCATGAAGAACCGCACCGTGTTCGACCGTCTTCCCGAAGTCAAGCTCGGCCAGACCTTCTTCATCGACGTATACGGCACCACACTCACCTATCGGGTCGACCAGATCGTCGTGGTTGAGCCATGGCAGCTCGAGGCCGTCCAGCGGGTCCCGGGCGCGGACAACGTCACTCTCGTCACCTGCTTCACCCCGCCGGGGGGACACCGAGAGCGTATGCTCGTACGTGGGGTGCGGGTCCCTGACGTCGCATCCTCGTCCTCCCAGACTGAGTCCGGGGTCGTCACTGTGGAGGCTGTCACTGCAGACACCAGCATCTTGGGGTGGATGTGGCCCCGGATCCTGGCCGCTGGAGGATCGGTGGCCTTGGTCATCGTCCTAGGGGTGTCCTGGATCGTTGCCAGTCGGCGCACGCGCGGCCGCAGGTCAGGGCGGGGTGTCACACGCGTCGTCCCGGCGGATCTGCCCGACGACCGCACAAGGGAGTCGAGATGACAAGCGCCACAGCGCATCGTCGCCGCGGGGGATTGCTATCTCGGACAGTTCCGTTGCTACTCCTGCTGGTTGGCATCGTTGTCCTGCTCTACCCGGTGGTGGCCACGGAGTGGAACAACACAAAGCAGCACGAGTTCTCTGCCCAATACAAAGACGAGGTGCAGCAGGCCTCCTCAGGTGCGCTCGCCCAGGAACTTGAACGTGCGCACACGTACAACGCGGGTCTCAGCGGCGTCCCGATCTTGGATCCCTACCTCAAAGGCGTGTCCACGACTGACATGTCGGACGCCTACAAGCAGTACGAGAGCACCCTGGCCAGCTTTGATGCGATGGCCCGCATCCGCGTCCCGGCAGTCGGCATCGACCTCCCTGTGTACCACGGCACGAGCGACAAAGCCCTGGCGATGGGAGCCGGACACCTCTATGGCACCTCGCTTCCGGTCGGCGGGACAGGCACCCACGCAGTCTTGACAAGCCATACGGGCATGTCCAACGCGAGCCTCTTCGACCACCTGATCCAGGTCAAGGAGGGCGACATGATGTACGTCGACATCTATGGCCAGACACTGGCCTACCAGGTCGACAGCATTAAGGTGGTGCTGCCGACTCAGATCGACGACCTTCGCGTCGTCAAGGGGGAGGACCTCTTGACGCTCTTCACCTGCACCCCCTACGCGGTCAACACGCATCGGCTCCTCGTTACTGGCCACCGGGTGCCGTACAACGTTGCAACGACCCAACCTGCGAGCCGGGTGGCGTCCTTGCTCAGACTCGAGACGTGGATGTACGGCCTAGTCGGGGGTGCGTTCGCGGCGCTGATCTTGTTCGTCCTCATCGTGGTCCGGGAGATCCGAATCGGCCGGGTGAGCGCGAGAAGAGTCAAGTCCGAGGAGGGGGCGCATGGGCTCATCATTCGTCCAGGGGGCTAGGGCCTGGAGGATGGGGGATCTCTGCACAGCGTGCAGGCATGGGGGTCGAAGTCGCGAGGCCGGTGGCCGTTCCGGCATTTTGTGCTCTGGGGTGAGCTGATGTCCTTGGTGGCGCCTACGACCGCGTCAGGTTCGGTCGACATGAACGTCTCAACAGACGTGGTCTACAACTCACGCAGCAAGTCCGGGGATGTCTGCGGACTCCACTGTCAGAAGAGCGAAGGCTTGAGGCGGCCGTTTCGGTCGCCCTCCAGGTGTTGCGCCCCTTGTGTGCGCATCATTCGGCGTGCTGTGAGTCGTCCACAAATTGGTTGCTTCTTCGGCCCTGGCGCTCGGCTGCCTGGGGGCCCTCCGGGCAAAAGCGCCTCACCGGAGCTCGATCTGCGCTCGCGGAAGGAGGCGGGCGCCGATGGCACAGTTCACGTCAGACACCTTTGATGCCAGCGCGCGAATTCCACGCAGCCGGATAAGGGCTGACGAGGATCATGCCACCGAGCCTTCGGACAGTTCGCTGAAGACCCTCCTCGCCGCGGTCACGGCAGTGCTTCGCTCCTCTCTCCCCGCCCAGCCGACTGTGTCTCGCTCGACCATCGACGTCATCCTCGGTTCGCCTCGCAGAGAACTGCGCGGCCTACCGTTGCCCATCCTGGCGGCCTATACCGCGGCGGTGGTGTGGTCCCTGATCCGGTCCGGGCAGGCTTCGCAGGCGGCCAGGCTGGTGGATCGAGAAGGACTCGAGTTGTTGAAGAGCGGCGCGGTCTCGGCGCCGCCCGCTACTGAATCGGTGTGCTACTCAGTGATGGCTTCGGCCTACTTGCTCACCGGCCGGTGTAGCGAGGGTGCGTACTCCGCGCAGATAGCTCGTGACTATGCGGCTGAAGCGGACGATGATGCCTGCCGATTCCTGGCCCTGGGATTGTCGGCGGCGAGCCTGGCCGTCAGTGGGGAGTTCTCGACGGCAGCGGGTCTTCTCGGTTCAGCCAGAGAACTCGGTGCCGCGCACGGCTGGGGGAGCGGAGCATGGCCGCTCGTGCTCGCCAGCGTGCTGATCGATTACAGACGAGGGGATGCCGACGGCATTCAGGCCGCTTTGGAATCCTTGGGCGGCAATGGAACCCGCGATGTTGTGGATCGCGCCGTCTTGACGATCGGTGGCATTTGGCTTCACGGAGCACGCGCGGATTATCGGGAGATGGCGGCTGCAGCGCGGAGCGCCACTCATGGTGTCGGGCGGAGGCTCTTCCCCCCGTTCTTTGCTGACTTGGCAGCTTCCTTGGAGTGTCTCGCGCTGGAGCAGCTCGGTGATCCCGTAAGCGCGTTGAAGGTGATCGCGGGGCGCCCATCCCCGCAAGGTCACTCGGTTTGCTTCGAACTCCATCGGGCCACCATCCACCTCCAGTTGGGGGAACCGAAGGAGGCGTTGCGAGCCACAGAGACCTGTGTCAGCAGTTGTCCGAACCACAACTTGAGGTCGCTGCCCTCGGTGTTGTTGCGACGTGCCGTCGCCTATGAGTTGATGGGTCGCTCGTCCTCTGCGGATGCGGAGTTCTCCAGAGCCTCCCATTTGGCGGCCAGGTTGGGCGGCGTAGCGCCAACCGTGGGGCTACGCCTCGGCATCATGAAGGCGCTCTACACGCGACTGCTGGTGAACGAGCCCGCGTTCGGTGAAGCCATCGCCGAAAGACTCCTCTCGACCGGTAGCTACCCCGATCCGGACCCTCTGAGCCACGTTCGAGTGCGGCTCACAGGCCGCGAGGCCGTGTTGGCGGAGTGGCTGACTACAGGCATGACCTTCAACGAGATATCCGAGCATCTTCATGTGTCGGTCAATACGTTGAAGACCCAGGCAAGGTCCTTGTATTCGAAGTTCGGCGTCTCTTCCAGAGACGACGTCGTGGCCATCATGGAACGGGATGGCCTGTTTCGTAACATTCAGCTCGACCCGCAGCCGTGCGGCTCTGCCAAGGCGTTGAAGCCACGCGACGGTGCTGGTGGGCCGCGATCGTGAATCTACTGCAGTCGCCTGGGGGAATAGATGTCAACTCTTCGAAGGGTTCGTCCATGACGCCCAAGGTGTGGAAGGGGTGCCTCAACGCGGCTTCGTTCTGTCCCGAAATATCCTGGTGCGGCCAGTCGCGACGCCCTCACTTGTGCCGGGTTGGGAAGCCAGGACTTCGCCCCGCGACGGCTACGCGCCCCTCGCTTCCCGATCTTTGACCAGCACGGCGCTCCATCTTGACCGGCGAACCGCGTCGCCGGGGCGGGACGCCCACATGACGGGTGAATCAGGGGGTGAATCTTGAGGTTCCTTCGTGATCGAGCCTGGGGGTATCTCCTAATATTTCGAATTGTTCGGCCTGCACCGATTGGCCGTGACCGCCTCCGGTGTAACCGCTGTCGGCGAGCAGTATTTGCTGGCGACTCGGGTATCGAGGCCGAGTCGACCACGGTGGGCAGTTCATTCACGGGTGGCTGGACACGGGGAAGTCACGTGGCGAACGCGCGGGACTTACAAGACGTCAATGCTGTGATCAGCATGATGGACGAGGCAGTGCGCCTGAACCCTGCGCCCGGCCAACGCTATTTAGACCGCAGGAGTGATTCGGCAGAGTATGAATTCCAAGCATTCATTGAATCGACGCGACGGGCAATACCGCAGGATGCTCTCGCGAGTTTCGGACGCGTGCGGGCGAGCCCTTGGGCCGAGGCGGAGGCGCAAGTTTTGGAATGCTCCTGTCGCTGCAGTCCTCGCGATTTCGCTCGCCCTGGCCAACGTGTTGCTGGCGCTGCCTGTCCCCGCGCATGCTGTTGGCACGCTGAGTCTGGAGAAGACCTCCTCGGGTGCGGTTCTGGTGGGCGGCGAGGCGGAATATCACCTTGCCGCAACCAACGCGGCCGACAGCGGGGTCGAGCAGTACAACCTGTCCTACGTCGACGTGCTTCCGGTGGGCGTCACTTACGTTGCGGGCTCCACCGTCCCATCAGGCAATGGCGAACCCCAGGTGACGACTATCTCCACAGGGGTCCCGCCCGTCACGCGCCAAGTGCTGATCTGGTCGAATCTCGCCGACGTCACTCCCGGCGCCACCCGCACGCTCACCTTCAAGGCAAGCGTCAGCGCCACCTCATATCCGGTCGGATCGAGCGTGACGAACACTGCGTCAGCGTTCACGAGCTCCGATCCGCGTGAGGTGCCGAATATCAACGACCAGGGCACCCTGGTCGGCGGCGTCAACGTCGTCGGCTCCACGTCCTCCACCACCACAGCTGTGACCGCGATCAAGATCGCCAAGTCGGAGACCAGCCCGCAAGCGGAACTGCTGCGCGGGGTAAACGACCACCAGACGACGTACAGCCTCACCGTGACCAACAACACCGTCAGCGCCACCACCGGCCCGGTGGTCGTCGACTATCTGCCGGCGGGGCTGGAGTTCCTCGGCTGCGGCGGGTCATTCAACAGCACCACCCCCGAATACCCGGCCGCGACGAACACGGTCACAGCGGTGCCCGGCTGCGAGACTCCGGCGAGCGTCGACACCGTCGAAAACCCGGCGGGCTATCCCACCGGTATCTACACGATGGTGACGTGGAATATCAGCGACCTCCCCGCGGGCGGAACGCACACCATCACGTACGCCGCCGGTATCCCGCAGCGGGCAAACACGATGACCTGGTCGGGAACTGCGCCCTCGGCCGGCTCCGACGGACAGACCGCCAATCTCGACAACAACAACGGTGCCTCCACGAGAGAGACCGCCGTAGCGCAGTCGCTGACGAACTACGCGACGGTCTCGGGCGTCTTTCAGGGAACTCCTGTCGGTGACTCGACGACCCACACCGTGACCGCGCAGGACCTCCGACTGGTCAAGTCGGTCGCGCCCACCACCTTCAGCCAAGGTCAGCTCGCCACCTACACGCTGAACATCGACGCCAGCGAGTACGTGGACCAGAGCGCGCTCCAGATCACCGACACGATCCCTAACGGGCTCTGCCCGATCGACGCAACAAAGAACTGGACATCCCTGGCGGATTGCGCCGCGCAGGCTGGGCACGGGCCCACGAACGCAACGATCACCAACGTCGTGCAAAACCCTGACGGGTCGTTCACCGTCACCTTCGCCCCGGACGAGAGCGCCCTCGCCCACAACGGACACCTGACGATCACATATCAGGCGCTGATGCGCGACTCCTATACCTCTACGAGCGGCAGCAACGGCCCCACGTCCGCCAACGACACTTTCACCAACCACGCCGTCATCGGCGGCACCAGCGACACGCGAACCGATACCCAGTCGCCCGATTCCGGCCAAGTGACCGTCCACGACGATTCGAGCGCCACCATCACGTCGGACGGCCCGTCGCTGGTCAAGCTCAGGATGGCCAACGCGACCCCGATGAAGTGCTCGCTGAACGCGAGCGACTACACAGCCGCTGCCCCCGGGGCCGAGAACGCCTTCACCGAGGGCGACCGGGTGTGCTTCCTGCTCCAGGTGCAGTTCCCTGCCGGCGTCGCCACCAGGAACGCCCAGCTCACCGACTTCCTGCCCGCCAACCTCACCTACGAGTCGTCCACCGAGGTAAGTCCCGGCGGCCTCGTGTCCTCGATGACCCCGGCCGTCCCCGGCCAGTACGTCACATGGAGCCTGGGTTCCGGTAACCCCCAGATCGTGCCCACCGGCAGTCTGCTTCAGATCGTAGTGTCCGCAATCGTGACCAAGCCCGCACCATTGGGAACCGGAACGCCCCAGGCGCTCGACAAGGAGAACCTGGCAAAGTTCCGGTACACCAACACGTCCGGCCAGAGCGACTCGCTGCGTGACGCTGTGACCCTACCGGTCGGTCCACCGCCGCCAATCGGCATCATTAAGGGCGTGCAGACGGTCAACTCCGCTGTCGTGGACATCGGCGCGACCCCGGGAAATGTGGACGGCAGCACCGTACGTGACGGTGACCAGGTCACGTTCCGGATCGACCTGCAGAACCTCGCCAAGAGCGGCGACGTCAATGGCGATGCGATCACCAGCCCAGACGTCTGGGATGTCCTGCCGGCAGGCATCACATGCCCAGCGATCACCGCGATCAGCAACGGGGGGGCCTGCTACGACGCCGGAACGCCCGGGCGACCGAGCCTCGCCAGCGGCGACACCACCTCCAGCATCATCCGCTGGCAGCTGGGCTCCTCATTCGCCCTCGCTCCCCAGGCGTACGGCAAGCTCACCTACACGATGCAAATCCCGTCCGGGGTAAGCGTCAGCACGGTCTACACCAACACGGCGGCGGTCGCGTCGTACGCGTCGGCCACCAACATCAACGACGGGGGCACCCCGCCTGTCGCCATTCACAACCCCGCATCCAACATCAGCGCGAGCGTGGCTAGCGCAGACCAGGATGCTCCAGCGGCCAGCGACACGTCGTGGGTGGTCGTGCCCGACGCAAAGGTCACCAAGACCAACACCACCGCAATCACCGAGGTCGGCAACGCCGCCGCGCAGGCGGTCGTCGGCGAGCCCCTCTCGTACACGATCGGCGTCACGATCCCGGCCCACACGAGCGTCTATAACGCGAAACTGGTGGACCCCCTGCCCACGGGTGTCGTCTTCGTCGGCCCGGCGACGGCGTTCTTCTCAGCCAGCGGCACGTCACCGGCGGGGAGCCCTCTGCCGATCGGGGTCAGCGATGACCCGGCCACCGGCACCCTCAGTTTCGGCAGCGCGTACAGCAACACCTCCGACATCGACCAGCTGTTCGAAGTCACCATTCCGGCGCGGATCGGCACGGATGCGAGCAACACCCACGGCACGGTTCGGACGAACACGGCCACGTTCACCAGTGACACTGCCGCCACCGGTGGCGCGGCCGTTGGCCCACGCACCGCTTCCAGCAGTGTCACGGTTGTGGCCCCTGCCCCGTCGCTGACCAAGTCGGTGGCTCCGGCGTCAGCGACCGGCGGTGCCACCGTGACGTACACCCTGAAAGCTGCCAACACCGCCGGGCGCCCGCCGCTGCATGACACCTGGGTCGTGGACTGCCTACCAGGCACCCTGACCTTCGCGGCGTTCACGACGGTTCCCACAGGCACCTCCGCCGGCACCCCCATTGCCGGTGACGGTACGAACGGCTGCGGGGTCGGCTACACGCGCATCTCTTGGAAGATCGGTGACCTGGCTGGGGGGGCGACTGCCTCGCTGACGTACACGGCGGTCGTCAACACCGTCCCCGCGGGGGGCGATCAGTACACCAACACCGCCAACCTCAAGGGCAGCACGCTCAACGACGGCAAGACCGATCCGATGGCGTCGGACAACCCTCTGGAGCGGGTCCTGACCGCTACCTCCAGCGCGACGGTCAGCGTTGGTGGGGCGACGATCACCAAGTCGGCGGCCCAGGCCACCCTGACCATTGGGCAAGCCGGCACGTTCACCGTCAAGGTGACGATTCCGAAGAACACCGCTTTCTACGACTCTGCAGTGCTCGACACCCTCCCGACGGGTATGACATACGTCGCCGGTTCAACGACCATCACCTGTCTGAACGCAGACGCGACCTCCTGCAGCGTCCCCGGGACCGTGCTCGCGCCGAGCGGTAGCACTATCGGCTGGCTGACAGGAGACCTCGCACCATCAAGCCAGGTGCGCACGGTGACCATCACGTACCGCGCGACCATGAACGACATCGCGGGGAACACCGCCGGCATCAGCCGCACGAACACCGCTCACTTTGCGTGGAACAAGGTCAACGGCACGGACCCCGTCAGCGCTGCGGGACCCTGGACGACAAACAGCGCCAACGCCTCAGCCGCCGAGAAGGTCGTCGAGCCCAGCCTGACGGTCGCGAAGGCGGTGGACGACACAACGGTTGAACCAGGCCAGGTGTTCCATTACACGGTGACGGTTGCCAACAACGGTCAAACCCCCACCGCCGCCGCGAACCTGAGCCCCGCCTCCAACTACACCGTCACTGACACAGTGCCGGCTGGCGTGGTCGTCGACCCGGCATCGCTGATCGGCGGCACGCTCACCGGCACCGACGCCAACGGTAGCGGCGGCACGATCACGTGGGGTCCGTTCGCCGGGCCGCTGGCAGTGAACGCGTCCACGGCCGTCACATACGCGGCGACGCTAGCCCCGAGCAGCACGCTCACCACGGCTCCGCTGACGAACACCGCCAAAGCGACCCACTACGAGTCGCTCTCGAGCGGTGGTCGCACGTACGCGGGGCCCTCGGCAACAGTGGCGGTCACGCCAGTGTTCCCGCACGTAACCCCGACCAAGGCGGTGGCCTCCGGGCCGGCTTACCTGGGCACCGCGAAGACCTGGACGATTACTCTCACCAACGACAGCCCGGTCGACGCGCGCCACGTCAGCGCCATCGATACGCTGCCGGCCAACTGGACCTACGACGCCGCCTCGGCAACCGTGGTGGTGGCGGGCGGTTCAGCCACCCAGATTGAACCGACCCTGTCCACCGACGGCTCCGGTCACCAGGTGCTTACGTGGGCCGACCTCGGCACCGCCCCAGCCGCAGGGGTGAAGACGATCGTCATCACCTTCACTGCCACGCCCCAGAACCCGGCGGCAGCCGTCGACCCGGGGGTGGGCGCGAGCGTGCCTCACACCAATACGGTGAGCGTGACGGCGCAAGACGCGACGGGCGCCACTCGCAACGCGACTGGTCCATACAACGCTGGGCCAGCGACCGCGTCGACCCACATTGACTCGGCGGACGTGGCGATCGTCAAGACCAGCGGCGCCGCGGTTGCGGGACAGAACCTCTCGTACACGCTCGCGGTGAACAACAACGGTCCGGACACAGCAGTCGGCCCGTTCTCCGTGATTGACACCCTGCCGGCAGGGCTGGGCGCCATCTCCTGGTCAGGGACCGGGTGGACCTGCAGCCTCGCCACCACCACCTTGACCTGTGCCCGGACGAATCCGGCTGACACCCTCGCCTCCGGCTCAAGCTTCCCGGTGATCACACTCACCGCTGCGGTGCCGGCAGAAACGCCCGACGGCGCGACGATGACCAATTCAGCATCGGTCACCTCGTCCACGTACGACCCCAACCACGTCAACAACACCGACGCCGTGACCAACACCGTTGCTCGCAGCGTCGACCTCGGCATCGACAAGCACTCCAGCGGCACCGTCACGGCCGGCACCGACACCAGCTACACCCTGGACGTCACCAACCACGGGCCGAGCGACTCGGAAGGCCCGATCGTCGTCACGGACAACCTGCCGGCAGGCACCAGCCTCGTTTCGGCCACGGGGACCGGTTGGACCTGCGGCGCGTCCGGACGGACCTTGACCTGCACCCGTACTGCCGGCCTCGCGAACGGGGCTGCCGCCCCGCAGATCACCGTCGTGGTACACGTTCAGTCCGACACCAGCGGAAGCCTGACGAACACCGCCTCGGTCAAGGGTCCCGAAGCCGACCCAACCCCGGGCAACAACACATCATCGGTGACCGACCCAGTCGCGACATCAGCCGACCTTGCGATCACGAAAGCGCACGTCGGCGCATTCACGCCGGGTGGCGCGGGCACCTATGAGTTCACGATCATCAACAATGGCCCGTCCGACGCGGCCGCTCAGGTGAAGGTCATCGACCAGCTCGCACCGGAGCTGACATTCGTATCCGACAACTCCACCGATTGGGCCTGCTCGGCGAGCACGACCAACCTCCTTACCTGCACCCTGGGCGGCAGCCTCCCGGTCGGGAACAGCCGGACGTTCCAGATCACCGTCACCATCGACGGCGCACATACCGGCGACATCGTCAACTCCGCGACCGTCTCGTCACCGACGCCGGATCCGCATCTCGGCAACAACACCGACGGCGATTCGACGTTGGTCGATGTCCAGGCCGACCTCGGCATCGTGAAGTCCCACAAGGGCAATGCAATCGCCGGCGAGAACCTCGCCTTCACCCTGACCGTCACCAACCATGGCCAGTCCGACTCGCCGGGACCCATCGCAGTTAGCGACACCATCCCGGCCGGGATGACCTTCGTGTCCGCGTCCGGCTCGGGCTGGAGCTGCGCAGCCAACGGCCAGGACGTCACCTGTACCCGCACCACCGGCCTCGCCTCCGGTGCCGCCGCACCGGACATCACGCTGAGCGTCAAAGTCGCGAGCAACGCAGGCCCCGCGACCCTCACGAACCGGGCATCCGTAGCAGGCCCAGCGCCCGACCCCAACCCCGCCAACAACACCGCCTCCGATGACGTGACCGTCGTCGACCAGGCGAACGTCAAGATCACCAAGACCAGCACACCGACCACGGTGAACGCGGGCGAAGCGGTGACGTGGACACTGACCTTCACCAACGACGGGCCGTCTGACGCGGACAACGTACAGGTCAGCGACTCGCTGCCCCCAGGCCTCGAGTTCGTGGGCGTTGACGCCGCCACAGGCATCTCGTGCGCTGACAGCAACCCCATCGACTGCCAGGTGACATCACTGCCGACTGGCGCGAGCTACCAGATTCTGGTTCACGCCAAGGTCGGCTCCGGAGTGGCGAGCGGCACCACGATCACCAACACAGCGACGGTTAGCACCAGCACGCCCGGTGACGTACCCGACGACAACACCTCCTCCGCATCGGTCACCGTCACCACGTCCGCGGACCTGGCGATCACCAAGACCCATGCGGACTCCCCGGTGATCGCTGGGGGTCAGCTGAGGTTCGACATTGACGTGAGCAACAACGGCCCCTCGGACGCAGCCGCACCTGTCGTAGTCACCGACACACTGCCGGTGGGCATGACCTATGTGAGCAGCATCGGGTCCGCGTGGCAGTGCACCACTGAAGCCCCCAACGGCTCCGGTCAGAGGGTCACGTGCGCCCTGGGCGACGGGGTTGCAGTGATGGTGGGTACGCATGCCCCGCCGCTGGCTGTTGTGGTTCAGGTGGCGTCCGACGTTGACCCGAGCACGCTTTCGGAAGGTCAACTTGTCAACACTGCCACTGTGACCAGCCCGACCGAGGACCCACGCCCGGGCAACAACACAGCCAACGACCCGGTGAGGGTCACCACCAGCGCCGACCTGTCGATCACCAAGACCCACGCCGGGTCGGCGCGGGTCGGCGACCCGCTGCAGTTCACCCTCCAGGTGGCCAACGACGGGCCATCTACTGCCCGCCAGGTGGTTGTCTCCGACACGCTTCCGGCCGGGCTCCAGTACGTCGCGGCCACCGGGACCGGATGGACATGTGCGACCGCCGACCAGACAGTGAGCTGCGATCTCAACACCTCGCTGGCCAGTGGGGGCAGTGCGGATCCGATCACGGTGACCGCTACTGTGCTCGCATCGGGGTACCCAGACGTGGTCAACACCGCGACCGTCGACTCGGCCACACCCGACCCGAAGAACGACAAGAACACCTCCTCTGACATTGTGGCTGTCCCGCCGCAGGTCGACCTTGGCATCACCAAGAGCCACGAACCCGAACCGATGAAGGTGGGACAGGCAGCCACGTACACGATCGGGGTGTCGAACTCCGGGAACACGGACGACCCGGGACCGATCACCGTCAGCGACACGCTGCCCGTCGGCCTGACGTACGTGAGCGGCGCCGGGGACGGCTGGTCATGCAAGGCGTCGGGGCAAGACGTGACGTGCCTCCGCGCCACGGGCTTGAACAAGACCGGCGGAACCAGCATCACCCTCGTGGTGACCGTTGGTCCCGAGGCATATCCAGGGTTGGTCAACATCGCGTCGGTGACCAGCCCGGCCGAGGACACGAACCCGCAGAACAACACCGCGTCGGACCCGGCAACAGTGTTGCCGCTATACAACCTGGTGGTCACCAAGCACCTTGACTCGATCTCGTCCACCCAGGCCGGCTGGAAGATCACGGTTACCAACAACGGCCCGAACGAGGCGCCCGCTGGCGCGGTGGTGACCGATGATCTACCCGGCGAACTTGGCTTCTTCGACTACGTCGGCGACAGGTGGACGTGCTCGACAACCGGCCATCACGTGACCTGCGTCTACGACGAGGCCATTGCGGGCGGGGAGACTATCGGATTTACGCTGCTCACCTCGATCGACGAGCACGCCTCCGGGACGATCATCAACTCCGCCACCGTCGAGGGCGGCAACACGGACACGGCCACCGGGAAAATTCCCGCCAGGAACAGCGGTTTAGCAAACACAGGCGGCATCTCGGCTGGCGTAGGTGTGCTCGGGCTCATCCTGATCGGGAGCGGCCTGCTCCTGGTTCGCTCGCAGCGGCGGCGGAACCTGCCGCCAGGAACAGTTAGGCGCTAGCCTCGGGCTTTCCTGGTGGTGGGTGACTGGCTGGCGTGGGTGAGGTGGAAAGTGCTCCTGACTTGGGAGAATGTGGATTGCTTAGGCCCACAGATTCCCAATTCGAGGAGCACCTTCAGGGTGAAAGATTACAGGCTTGTATCCCTGGGGTCCGCGTCGACACGTCCGCGACGGCCGCGGTGGGGCAGGCCGGTGGGCTTCTGCTGACCCGGACCGTTAGGGCCACCGGGCTGGACCGGTTCCTGTCAGCCGCCCTGGCGGTCCATGATCCGGGCAAGATCATCACTGATCTGGCGCTCAGTCTGGCGTTGGGCGGGGATTGTCTGGCCGACCTCGCCGTGCTGCGTGCCGAGCCGGGCGTCTTCGGTCTGGTGGCGTCGGACCCGACCGTGTCGAGGGCGATCGCGACGAGGGCCGGCGACGCGCTGGCTGTGTTGAAGGCGATCGATACCGCCCGTGCCGCAGATTCCCCGCACCCCCGTTGGACGGTCTTGCACCTGTCCGAGCGGGCCCCTTGGGCCCACGTCGCCATCGATGCGATCACCGGACTCGATCACCTCACAGCCCCGCCCGGCTGACGACCCGCCCGACCCTCCCGACCAGACCGCATCACCCGGAACCGTGGAACCCCGCAACCCCTTGACGACAACGGGCCAACTGTCACACCCCCCACGACAGGATCAGTCCACACGGAGAACCTCAAGCCGTCACAACGACCCGGTACCGCCCGACGAAAGATCGAGCTATTCCAAGACCGCAACCGCGAGCCAGTACGTCCATAACGATAAGGACCAGGCCGAGCAGACAGCGTTCAGTGACCTCTGTTCAGGCGGGGCGAAATTGGCCCCGATCCAGAATCAGATGGCAAATGACTGGACAGGCATCTAGCTAGGTTGGTCACCTTGGGTTCACCCACCGATTCACCCGTTCAACGGGTACCCCTATGGCCCGGATACCAGTACCCTGGCCAAAGAAATGTCGGGCTCCTCAGGCCCCGCAAGACCATATCTTACAAGGCGCGGTTCATGCTGCAAGATCAACAAGGCAGGTGCTGGAGCAATTGAGACTAGGGAGGATTCGATGGGGCACAGCACGACAACACAACGAGCGGCCAGATTCGTCTCGGCCTCAGCCTTGGGCATCGCCCTCTTCACCACCGCGGCGGCCTTTTCGCCAATCCCGGAAGTGAGCGCGGCGAGCCCCAGCGACACCGATCCCTACTACGCGGTCCTCAAAGCCTCCTGGGAAGGCGGTTCGATAGCGGATGACGGCTGGCGGTTGGATACCTCGGCTTTCAACAGCACGACCAACCCGCCGCTCCCGAGCGGACAGAGGAGGGCCGAGTACAACGCACCCTCTGGTCGCAATCTGCAGATCGTGGACGCCTCCGGCAAGCTCCTCTTCGATGTCGACTCGAATGGCGCACTGGTTCGCCTGGCGGGAATCACTTACGACGGCGATGCGGCGGCCAACAAGTTCATCGCCATTACCACGCGGCGTCACTGCACGGCCGACTACACGATGCCGCTGGTCGCCAACGGGATCGCGGGCTCGAACGAGACCACCGGCGTGTGTAAGGGCGGCGTCACGCGCTATTCGACCGGACGGATCAGTTCCGCCACCACGAAACCTGTCTACGGCGGCTTCAATGTGGTCACTAGGGTGAATCTGCCGTCGACCTCGGTCGCCGGAACCAGGTTCACCGTCTGGATGAACAACGCTCGCCCTGATTGGAATGCGACGGAAAACGGGATCATCCCCGCCTACTGCAACGCGACGATTCGGAAGACGAATCTAAGCGAGTTTGATTTGTTCGAGTGGTATGGGGCCACCAAGAACTTGACCCAAACTGGGCATGCCTCCTGCGACTACGACGTCGTCAAGGGCGATCGCTATGCCACCAAGGTGACAATCAGCTCAGCCACCGGATGGGAGTCGGCAAGCGCAGAATTCGATGGTTCTAGAAATCGTTACTTCTTGGCCAACAACTACCAGAGCCCCACACTGGCGATCGGCCCGCAGGGGAACATTTTCGGCTATTCCAATTCACTTTGGAACAGTGCCCCAACTGCCGCCCAATGGCATGATGCGATGTACTCCCCGAGCACGACCGACTTGCCGACCGAGACGATGAAATGGCAGGTCATTGCCCAGGGCGAGGTCTTTGGTAATGGCTATACCGCCACCAGCGGCAACTTCCAAGCGGTGAAGGACACTCTGCCATTCCCGACCGAAACCATGCTGGTCGACAATGTGCGTTGGTACGCCCACGCCTGACCTAGTCCGAAGATGGATCTGGCTTTGGTGGGGACTGCTGCATGAGTAGGTGACATTCGATCTGTGGGGCCTGAGGGGTCCTGCTGGAAGGATGTTGACCATGCCTAGAGCTCATCCCAGAGAGTTCCGCGAGGATGTGGTGGCTGTGGCCCGTAAGGGCGAGGCGCCGATCGCGGAGATCGCCAAGGACTTCGGGATCTCGGAGTCGTGCCTGCGGAACTGGCTGCACGTTGCTGATGTCGAGGACGGCCACCGGCCGGCGTCGGCGGCGGTTGTGGAGTCGGCCGAGATCCGTGAGCTGAAGCGCCGCAACCGGTTGTTGGAGCAGGAGAACGAGGTCCTGCTGTCGGGCTGCGGCGTATCTGTCGCAGGCGAACCTGCCGGGAAAATGATGTACCCGCTCGTGCGTGAGCTGGCCGTCGACGGGATCCCCGTCACGGTCACGTGTCGGGTTCTGAAGCTCGCCCGTCAGCCCTACTACCGCTGGCTCACCGATCCGGTCGGCGACCGCGAACTCGAGCAGGCGTATGTCGCGAACGCGCTGTTCGACGCTCACCACGATGATCCGGAGTTCGGGTATCGGCTGCTGGCCGATGAGGTCCGGGCGTCCGGCCACACAGGTTGCGACCGGACGGTGTGGCGGATCTGTGCGGCGAACCAGTGGTGGTCGGCGTTCGGCAAGAAGCGCGGCAAGAACGGCAAGAAGCCCGGCCCGCCGGCTCACGACGACCTGGTCGAACGCCAGTTCAGCGCGGATCGGGCGAACCAGCTGTGGCTGACCGACATCACCGAGCACTGGACCGATCAGGGCAAGCTGTATCTGTGCGCGATCAAGGATGTCTGGTCGAACCGGATCGTCGGCTACTCGATCAGTGACCGGATGAAGTCCCGGATCGCGGTCGACGCGCTCGCGATGGCCGTCGCTAGACGCGGCCAGGTGGCCGGCTGCATCGTTCACTCGGATCGCGGATCGCAATTCAGGTCAAGGAAGTTCCTGGCCGCCCTGCGTGAGCACGGACTGGTCGGGTCGATGGGCCAAGTCGCCTCCGCCGGCGACAACGCGGCCATGGAATCGTTCTTCGCACTGCTCCAGAAGAACGTCCTCAACCGGCACCGCTGGAACACCCGTCACGAGCTCCGGCTGGCGATCATCACCTGGATCGAACGGTCTTACCACCGGCGACGCAGACAAGCCGCCTCAACGATTGACCCGGATTGAGTTCGAGACCAACCCAAGGGCGCAAGCGTGGGCCGCATCAGCCGACGGCTGCAAGGTGAACTGGCGATGCAGTTGACACTTACTGCGGTCTACATCATCTGCCCACTTGTGGAGCAGACTCGTGATGGCCTCGGCCAGGAGGTTGTCGGCGTCGATGCCGGGAACGGTCGTGCGGCGCGCCAACGTCACGAGCAGCGGCATCCGGCGCGCCAGCAGTTCACTAGCAACGCCTTGCTAGCCAAGGGCCGCTTGGTGGGTGAGGTCGGCGTCGGCCAAGTTCCTGAATCGGCACGGGAGACGCTTTCGGAGGATGCAGAGGCGGTGGGCTCGCCAATTCCCCTCTTGGGGAACGACGCCGTGCGAGCCCACCGACTGCGCGAGAGCTGCGGCCGGAGCAGATGGGGACACCAGTTCCTCCGGTGCACGTTCTCACTTACACAGACGAGGCTGCCCTGGATTCCTTACGCAATGTGGTGAGTGCGAGTGCGGCCTTTGCCTTGCGTCAGGATCAGCAGGCCTCCCCGTTTAGTACTTAGAGGTTGCTTTTCAGGGGGGNNGGCAACGGGCACGGCGGATGGCCGGGCGCGGGATGTGAGGGGGGGTGTGTCAGGTACCCACGGAGGACGGCCGCGTGGCCTGGCATCGGTCGAGGCGTCAGAGAAGGGACGGCCGTAGTTGTGCGCCGGTTCGAGCTGTTGCGCTTCGGCCATGCGCACGTGGGTATTGAAGTCGCCGTCCTACTCATGAACCCTGCACACCCAAGGAGAACCCTATGACTATTACCCACCCACTCACCGGCTGCGAGGTCACCCGCGGCGCCTACTGGGCCATCACCACGCAGGCCCTGATCGCCGAGTACGAGGCACTCCAAGACTCGTACGGAGCCATCGACGCGCGTGGCCCCGAGCACGCCGACCCGACGGTCTACGCGGAGATCGCCCCTCTCATGCGGGCCGTGATCGAAGCCCTTGCTGCGCGCGTCGACGCAGGCGATCCCATCGCAGTCAGTTGGTCCGACGACGACAAGGCCAAGCCCGACGCNNGACGGCAACGGCTACGGCCTGGAGAACCACGCGGGACGCATCGTCGACGTTACGGGCCCCGACGACTTGATTCCTGTTCCCACCCTGATCGCCGACGTACGCGAGACTCTCGTGCTCTACATCCCGGAAGGACGCGCCTGGGAAGAGGCTGACTGATGCGGCCACCGTTCAGGGTGATGTCGAGGGTGATGTCGCGGGTGATAGCGGTGGAGATCCGGTGGGTTGTGGTTTAACTAGATCAAGCTTCAGTTGGTGCGAATTGGGGGGCGACCATGGAGTCGGAATGCGTCGGCCTTGGACAGCGCTTGGTGCGTCGAGGGCAAAAGCGGGCGGGCAGTTGGCGGCTCTTTCAACGGGCACAGGGCTCGAATGTTGACTTCGGGCGAGGATGACTGGGCGGAACTGGTGAGCTTGCCGCAAGACGACGATGGGGAATTTGGCTCTGACGCGGCTTTGTTGGCCGATCTGCGGCGCGGCAACCTTGAGGCGGCCGGGCCGCTGGCGGGCCGTCATCGGGCAGAAGCTTTGACCGTCGCACGGCGCTTGGTAGATCCGGTAACCGCTGAGGACCTGGTATCGGGCGCGTTCGAACGGGTGTTCCGATTGGTGCTGGCTGGCGGGGGGCCGGTGGAGAACTTGCGGCCATACCTGATGAGAGCGGTGCGTAACGGCGCGGTCGACTTCTTCCGCGCGCGTCGCGAGTTTGCGTCTGAGTTGGTGACGTGGATGACAGTGGCCCCAGCCGGTGACGCCATCGACGATTCGATCCTGATCCGTGAGGCGTTCGGCAGCCTGCCGGAACGGTGGCGGCAGGTGCTGTGGCTGACCTACGTGGCCGGGTGGGACCGCATTGATGTGGGTGTCCATCTCGGGCTGCGGCCGGAGTCGGTGCCTCAGCTCGCTTACCGAGCTCGCAAGGGTCTGGGGCGTGTCCTGCTGGAGGCCGGCCTGGCGAAGCCGGATCGGGTCAGTGTTCGGGTCAAGACCCCACAGCGATGAGCGCCGTACGGCTTGGTGCTCGGTCAGGGTCGTCTCTCCAAGTCGTACAGGTGACTACAGCGAACGACGCAAGTGGCCTCCCTGTTCACGTCCGCGGCGCCCTCATGACCCAAGTGCGACGCCTCGAGCAAATGAACAACGACTAGGAGAGAATTATGACGATGGCCCAGAACCAGACCGTTCGACTGACTGTGATCCAGTTGGACTCGGGCGACTCGGGTTCGCCTCCCTTCGGTGTCCTCGCGGCGGTAAAGCGGGAGTCGATCGTGCGCCAGGTCGAGACCACCACACCCTGGCTGGTGAGTGCAGCTGGCGCGGTCGTACGGGAGTTGGCTCCGCAGGACCGAATCGATCGGCTTCTGACGGCAGTGGAGAGGAAACTCAGCACCGTCCCGCGGTGCGGCGTCACCATTCTCATCAACAGGCCGACCGGCCTGGCGTTCGTGGCCGTCTGGCCCTGGGCCGAAGGCGGGAGCCAGTTGCATCCCACAACTCAGTGAGGTTCGGTACCTAGCCGGCGGGCCACCGGCGCCGCAGGCAATCAACACGGTTGACGCTGCTGGGCTCGCCGCGCGCGTCAACGCGTTGCCTCCCAGTGCATCCACTGCTGCGACGTCGCCACCCGCCGAAAGGCAGCAACCGCACCAATTCAACGTCCCCAGGGCCTGCGGCGATCATTAACGGTGTTGCCTCGCCTTGCGCTGCCGAGCATCCACCTGGGCACCGGCCCTCAGACGGGCCGCCGCCGACTCGATACCGCCGGGTCGCCCCGCTGACCAGGCAAGGGCAGTCAATAGCGGTATCGTCAAGTGTCGGGTAGGGGTCCGAAGCAAGGAGAGTTTCATTACCGTAGGGGTTCCGCCCGGCATCTTGATCGGGTTCGTCGGCTAAGTCGGCGCACACCGGAAGCAGTCTTGTCGAGGAGCGCGAGCAATGACCACGGCGCCTGGATTGTCGCGGGGATCTCTGACCGCTGTCGCAGCAAGGGTGCTTACTGCGACCATGCCGGGGCGTCCAGTCGTTTCCCGGTCCGCTTTGGATGCCATGCTGTCAGCCGACGTTAAGACGGTGGCGGGCCTGTCCGCCGGATCGAGGCGTCTGGTCGGCGGCGCGATTCTTCGATCCCGGGTCTACTCGGCCCTCGCGGAAGACAGCATTGATCTGGCCGACTTCGAGGCGGTGTGGTTGCCGCGGACGAGTGGAGACGATCTTCTGCCGGATGTGCGGTCGCTGTGTCACGCAGCTGTGGCTGAGGCGTACTTGACTAGCGGCCTGGTCAGGCAAGGGACGCTGCAGGCACGGCTGGCGGGTGACTATGCAGATGAGGCCGACAACGACGCGTGTCGGTATCGGGCGCTCGCATTGCTGGCGTGCAGTTTGGCGCTCAACGGTGAGTTCACCCGCGCCGAGGAGGCGAGCGTCAGGTGCGGGGAGCTTGAGGCGGCGAATCGCTGGGTTCAGAACACTTCCGGGCTGCCCCTCTTTCTTGCCGACATGATGATCGCTTACGCCCGGCTGGACGCGGACTCGCTGGAGTCGCTGCGGGGCCGGTTCGCGCTAGTTCCCGGTCAGGGCCCGATTTGGATCGCGTTCGGCCAGTTGGCGACTGGCTGGTTGTGCATGCTTCGTGAGGACTACGACGGGGCGCTGGTCGCCGCAACTGGTGTCTCCAGCGGTTCCGATGCCTCACTCATTCCGCGCCTTGTCACAGGGTTCTCGGCCGGGTTGCAGGGCATGGCGCTCGTGCATCGTGGTGAGCCTGGTCGTGCGCTCAACCTCCTGGATGGCCTCGACTCGCTCGGCGACCATGCCCTGTGTTTCGACCTTCAGCGGGCTACCGCGTATCTCCAGCTCGGGGAGAACCGGGAAGCGCTGCTGACTACCGACCGCTGTCTTCGAATGGGGTCCAAGCATAATCTGCGGACCTTGTCGTCGATCCTTCTGCGGCGAGCGGTTGCCAATCATCGTCTGGGACACGTTGATGCTGCGGACAAGGCCTTCTCTGAGGCTTTCCGGATCATGGTCGCGGCCGGTGCGCTGACGCCGTTTCTGGGGTTGGCTGCAGATGAGCTCGACCTCCTGCTGGCCAGGCTCGTCCAGAGGGAGCCTGACCTGGCTCAGGCTGTAGCTGATGTGTCGCACAGGGCTGAGGCTCGTCCGAAGAACCAGTCCCCGGTGTTGATGCCACGTCTCACCCAACGTGAGTCGGTGGTGGCCGACCGACTCCGCAGCGACGTGCCGCTTGGAGACATCGCGGCCAGCTTGTATGTGTCGACTAACACTTTGAAGTCGCAACTCCGGAGCCTGTACGCGAAGCTCGGCGTCTCCTCGCGGGAAGAGGCTGTTGACCTCCTCGAACGAGGGGGCTTCTACGAGCGCGCACACCCAGAGCACTAACGACACCTGTTAGTTAGCGTGAGCGTCGCGGACATGTCGGTTCTCACGCTCGTCTGCACGGGTGCTCAAATCGCGTGATCGGGCGGCCTTGGCTCGAAGGGATCGGTCGCCATCGATGTCTCGTCGGCGTCGCCTGGCCGGCCCCGTTGCGGCCGGCCAGGCCGATCGTTTCGCCGGGGTTCACCGGGAACGACAGAGGGCTGAGCAGGAGCCGAGCTCCTGCTCGTACCTCGACATCCGTCATCGAGAGCACAGGACCTACATTTCCAGATCACCAAGACTCGCTGCCTCACCGCTCACCACAACGCTGCAGGGCCGCAGACTCTCGCACCACGTGGTCGGGTCCCGTTCGTTGTCCTCCTGACTTCGATCGCGCTGCACCGCGGTTGACAAGATGCTGCTTGCCCTAAACGTGCGGTCGGCTGTGGGATCGCCAGACGGCCGCATGGTGTTGCGGGGGCATTCGCTCCGACGATGGGAACGCGTCGTCGGGGGTACAGGTGAATTATAGGGTGAACTGACATCGTCCACCATTCGCGGACATCGCCGGTCGAGCAAGTTCTGCTTTGGCAACCTATCACGGTCAAGCAGGGCATTGGGTTGGCGTGACGCGTCTTTCCGGGCGATGCTTGCGAAAAGAGGAAATCATGAATGCGATTGCCAAGCTCCATCCGAGGGCGCGCCGGAATGTGCGGACGCGGATACGTGGGGGTGTACCCGCTGTGTGGGGGTGCACCCGCCTTTTGAGCGTGGCGCTCCTGGTGGGGTTGATCGCCGTCGGTAGACCTACTGTCCTCGCGACATGGCGACGGTGACCGGCATCGGCGTCACCTCCAAGATCCCTGTCAGCAACAACGATCCCTGCAGGGCTCTCGTACCCGAAGCCAGCGCTCTGACCTCTACCGGTCACGCGGGAAGTGATTCCTGCGTTGGTGGGCGCGCTGGTGATGCTGGTAGCCGGCATCGTTGTCGTCTGGGTCGGGAGGCGTCGACGAGTCTGACCGACGGAATGGCTGTGGGGTGTGCTCATTCGAAGCACGCCCCACAGTTGTGTCCTCTGACTTCCGGATGACGCCGCTCCTCGGGACTGCGGACACCGGGACGGCTGCGGTCTGCGGGGACCTTGGCGATCGTGAGCGTCATCTCCACCGATGGGCAGCCGATGTGGCCCCGTCAGACCCGGTGCTGGTGTCGATCTTGCGCGACGCGGGGGCGTGGTTTGTGTCGGCCTGGCAGTACGCGGACTAGAGAAAGGAGACGCTCGTGGTGATGATGCCGGGGGAGTATCCGGTGGCCAGTGTGCACCTGTTCGCCGGGCAGGTGAGTGTGGAGCTTATGGGGCGTGTGGAGACGCTGCTGGCTGGTGATGAGCCGACTGGGTTCAACGCGGGTGTGGGATGGGTTGCGACGCGGGCACGCGAGCTGGGCCGCCCGGTCCGTGCCTGGGTGGTGTCGCCGACCCGGACGTGGCTGGTTGCTGTCGCCGGCGACGGCCACTTCAAGGAGATTGGCCCCTCCGGTCTTGTTTCTGGTCCTCCCACTGTGGCGGATCCCGATCCGGCGTCGATGCCCCCACGGGCCCGCGCCGACGACGACGAGTACAACGATCCGAGGGGTGAAGCGGACACTGCCAGCGACCCGGACGGTGATCAGCCAACCGCCATCGTTGTTCCTGACGGTGTGGAGGCGGCAGGTTCGAGGCAGACGGCTGTCCCCGTGGGGGCGACTATTCCGTCAAATACTCCGGCCCGACAGAGAGGGCATAGGGCGGCGACCTGCCAGATCGCGACAGCGACAGCGCAGCGCCGGGGGTGGTGGCGAGGCCAGGCCGAACTGGCCGGGCCGGACTCGTTGACCGCATTGAGGCAGCTCACCTACCTCGTCGCGAACCGGAAAGGGCAGGCCGGCAAGACACCGGTCGCGGTCTTGCTGGCGGCCGCGTTCGCCACCAAGCGGCCCAATGATGTGGTCCTGGTGGACCTGAACCCGGTAGGCAACCTCGCGCTGCGGACGGTGCAGTCGTCAACGGCGACCGTGTCCGACCTGGTCGCGGCGCTCAAAGGGGCGCACCAGGGGTTCCCTGATGTCGTTGATCTGGACGAGCTGATGCAGTGGCAGCCGGAAGGGTATTTCACGGTCCCGTCGCGGGACTCGCTGGTGATTCAGCAGGAGGGCGATGAGCCAGTCCTGGCGCCTCGGCTGTCGCGACATGATGTCGATCTGCTCGCCGCCGCGTTGACCAAACGGCGGCATGTCGTGGGCTTGGATGGCGGCAACAACGATGCCGACGAAGCGTGGCAGCGGGCAGCGGACCTTGCTGATGTGCTCGTAGTGCCGGTGAAATGGGATCCGCCGACCTGCACGCTCGCCGGGCAGATGCTTGACGAGCTGGCCGAGCTGGGCCGCTCCGATCTGTCCCGGACAGCGATCATCGTGCCGACCTGGAGCCCGGCCGAGACGGCCGATAAGGGCCGGGCACGCTCGTATGAGGCACATTTCCGTTCAGCCGGGCATCGGGTGATGCCGATACCTCCCGACCCGCACCTGGTCGGCAAAGGCATCATCACCTGGGCGCGGCTGAAGCCGGCAACCCGCCACGCGGCGTTGGCATTGGCACGGGAAGTCGCACGCGTCCGATGAGCATCATCAGCGCGGGCCGTGGCTCGGCGATGACAACCCGCCCCAACGCCCAGACGGTGGCCGTGGCTACAGAGCGTCGCCGTGACTGTGGCCGTCGAGGGTGATGGCGACGCTGCTGACAGTCCGCGGTATCACCTCGAACCGGCGTGGAACACGTCCTTCGCGGATCTGGTTGCCCGCAGCCTGAACGGGGTGCGGCTGGCCTCCTCCGACGCCCACCCAGGCCTGGTCGAGGCGATCAGCGCGAACCTGCCCGGGCAAGCTGGCTAACGCAGCCGCACCCACAACGCCGCGAACCTGATGAGCGTCTGCCCGACGAGAGTTCGTGGCCGGCGGTCAAAGCGATGCTGGTCGAACAACCCCACCTGTGAGTCTTGGGGTGGCTCGTCTGGAACTAGCGTTGCCGCGCCGGGTGCTGGTCGCCTCCTCGCTCGGTCGTGAGTCGAACCCCAACTGGCCCCGACCGGTGCCTTTCGTTCGACATGTCCGCCCGAGGATGGGGGTGGCCGGCGCTGACCCGGTCCACTCCGATGGCTCGATCAAAAGACTCCCCGTTCCCGCATGGCGCGGTCGCGGCCCATCACAGTGCTGCCCCGAAGTGACTTCCATCCAGGCCTGCGCCGGCCCATAGCGACCGGGTGCGGAATATTGAGTCGTGAGACCGCTCCTGCCGAGGCGGCAGTCGCGATCCGCCGGCTCATTGCACGAAGTAGATTCTGTACCCGCGTTGCGGCCCATCAGCGCGTCTATCTTCAGCACGTGGCGCCGGCCTGCTGTACCGTCCATAGGCATGCCAGAACTCATTTCGCCCAATACCCAGCTGCGTGACTCGTGGTTAGCGGCCCGTGATGAATGGGGTCGGGAGACGCACCAGGATGGTGCTGGTCTGAATGTCGGTGATGACGTCGACACCGCGGCAGGGTTCGCTGCGTGGGTGGAGCGCTTGCGCCTGCAATCGGACCCTTCGACCCTTCTGGAAGAAAGCCGGGTCTATGCCAACTACTGGTGGATCGTTGACAACGACGAGTACCTTGGCGCTATCTGCCTTCGGGGCACGCTCAACAACTTTCTGCTTCGCGCAGGTGGGAACATCGGCTATGGCATACGTCCATCGGCTCGCAGGCGAGGTCTGGCTAAGTGGGCGTTGAGAGCGGTACTGCCCGAAGCTCGCGCGTTGGGACTTGGTCGTGTGCTCGTCGTATGCGAGGACGCCAATATCGCCTCGGCTCGGACCATTGAGAGCAACGGTGGGGTCCTTGAAGACGTACCCCTGACCGAACTTGGCCGAACCCGTCGCTACTGGATCGCGCTCTAGTTTGTACTCGGCCAGAACGTTGGTGACACGAGGCGTCGGCTCTTGACGTAGCGAGGACCTCTGGGTGCGCTGGGGATGTCTGGGCTCTACCGCTCGGAGGTCTTCGTGTCTCACCGTAATGCTCGTCTGAACCTGCATGGTCGACTGAAGCGCCCCAGGTCTGATGCCGCTCCTGTTTGAGGGCTCATCACAATCGACGGTGTAGTTGGGGTCTGAAGCCGCCGGTCTCGAGGAGCGATCGGGCGATGTAGTTGGTCAGGTTCCGGAAGCCGAGGGCGGTGCCGCGTAGGTGTTCGAGGCGGCCGTTGATCGCCTCTGTCGGGCCGTTGGAGGTTCCGGGTCGGTCGAAGTAGGCCAGGGTGTCGCCGGCTCGCTTGGTCAGCGTGCGCCCGAGCGTGGCGACCTCGCTCAAGGCGGCCGGGACGCCGTGGCTGATGGAGGCGATCAGCCTGGTCATCAGGTGTCGTCCCTTGACCCGGTCGGGTTCTCGGTAAGCGGCGATCATGGCCTGGTAGACGCCCCAGGTGGCTTCGACCTCGACGTGCTCATCGCCGCCGAACAGGGCCTGGAGCCGGCGGTGTTGCTTGTCGGTGAGCAGGTCGGTGCCGGTATGCAGCATCCGCCGCGAGCTGAACAACGGGTCGCCGCTGCGGCCGCGATGGCCGTGGAGATCTTGCTGGACGCGGCGTCGGCACTGGTCCAGCGCGTCGCCGGCGAGGCGGACCACATGAAACGGATCCATGACCGCGACCGCATCCGGTAGTTCTTCGGTGGTGGCGGTCTTGAACCCGGTGAAGCCGTCCATCGCGACCACCTCGAGCTGGTCACGCCACGCCTGCGGACGTGCGGCGAGCCAGGTCTTGAAGACCTGTTTCGAGCGTCCCTCGACCATGTCCAACAACCGCGCCGGCCCGGTCCGGTCACGGATCGGTGTCAGGTCGATGATCACGGTCACGTACTTGTCACCACGGCGAGTGTGCCTCCAGACATGCTCATCGACGCCAAGAACCCGCACGTCGTCGAACCGGGCCGGGTCCTCGATCAAGACCCGCCGTCCTTCGGCCAGGACCGCCGTGTTGGCGGTGTTCCACGACACGCCCAGGCCCTCGGCGACCCGAGCCATGCTCAGGTGCGCGACCACGATCCCCTCCAACGCCCACCGCAGACCACCACGCGACAACTTGGCCCGCGGCTCCGCCGCCACGCTGGTGTCTTGTCGCCAGACATGACCGCAGCCGGTGCAGCGGTAACGGCGCACCGTCACCTCCAGCGTCGTCGGGCGCCACCCGAACGGCTCATGCGCCAGACGACGCACCAGGCTGTCCCGCGGCATCCCCTCGCAGCCACAGCGTCGACACCACTCGTCCGGCTCGCTGACCCGACAGGCCAGGACTGCCCGGCCGGGCTCGAGTCGTTGCCCGAGCACCACCAGGCCGAGTTCATCGAGGCGGGCAAATGTGGTCAGGTCGGGGGTCGTGAATGTAGCGTCGGGCACGTCGAGGTCTTCCAGATGGCTGGCGTGAGAACCTCCATCATCGGAAGACCTCGACCCTCACCCCCGCACCGACGCGCCGCCACCCTGGATCACGCTCACGAACCCGCCACTACACCGTCGTTTGCGAAGAGCCCCGAAACCAGAGCCGCCAAGGCTCCATCTTTGATCAAAAGACGCAACAAACCCCATGCAGGAAAACTAGAAAGTCCCGAGCCCCGTCTGAACGTCGGCCCCGTCGGGGCCCCGTCGGTGGGCCAGCTCATCGAGAATCGTGAGCAGCCGCTCGGGGAAGCCCTCGGGCACCTGCGCCGGGAGCCCCTCCACATCGAACCACGCGACTGCTTCGCTCTCGAGGCTGACCACGGGCACGGCGTCCACGTCGGCGAATGCCATATACCCCACATCCCAGTGGACCCGACACGCCCCGAAGCCGCTACTCAGCGAGTGGCGGTCGAGGTTGAGAGGCATACTGCCGAACGGACGGAGGTCGGTGATGCCACCCTCCTCGCGGGCTTCCCGGTAGGCCGCTGCGGCGACCGAGGCGTCTCCAGGTTCCACGTGGCCGCCCAATTGCACCCAGAACTGGCCCTTGCGGTGGAAGCAGAGAAGCACCCGAGACAGATCGGGCGTGAGGACGAAGCAACTGCCGGTGAGGTGCTCCGGGCCGCCGTTGCGGGCGAGCGCCGGCGCGCGCGTCCTACGCAGAAAGGCCTCGTACTCGCCTTTCAGCCGCCGCTGAGCTGGTGCCACCGGTGACCACTTATCCAGGGTGGCGAGGATCTCGCGTGCGGGCGTCGGCAGGGCTGGGCTCTGGACCACCGGGCCAGCCTACCGATGCGAACCGCCCAGGCCGCAGCTCCAATGCCAGTTCGGGGGAACGGGTCAACAATGCCGCGAACCGGCAACTCAACGCCGTGTTCTACCGGATCGGGCTCACCCAGGACCGCCACCGAGTTCCACGGCGGGCAGGGCAACCTCCGAGCTAACCTCCGCAGCATCAGCAGTACGAAAGTCGACGTGGTCGCCGCGGTCCTCGAGGGGGGCTGGTAACGGTGCTGTTCTCAGTTCCCACGCTCGCCTGCACGAGTTCGGGTGAGCATCGTGCGGAGCGCGGCGATGAAGGGGGCGCCGTCTCGTAACGTATGGGATACGAGACGTCTCACCGACGAGCCGAACACGTCGACGGCAGCACCACCAATCCCGCGCAAGCCATGAGCCTGGCGATTCGCGTAACTATGTCTCGGAACCTTCTGGTTGAATCGGGGTCTCACTATTGGTTACGAGGCACCTCGGAGCGATCCATGACAAAGCTGATCGGCTACGCACGCGTTTCAACACGCCAGCAATCCACCGACCGGCAAGCCACGGACCTGTTGGCCGCCGGTGTCCGCCGCGACGACCTCTACCTGGATCACGGCGTCTCAGGAGCGCGAGCGTCGCGGCCACAGCTCGACCGCGCACTCGACGCGCTGATCGACGGCGACACCCTCGTGGTCACAACCCTGGACCGGCTCGGACGATCCACCCAGAACCTGCTCGCCTTCGCCGACGAACTGCGAACCCGGGGCGCAGGCCTTCGGGTCCTCAACCTGGGCGGAGGCGACGTCGACACCGCCACACTCACGGGGTCGATGCTGTTCACGATCATGTCTGCCCTGGCGCAGATGGAGCACGAGATCAAGCGCGAACGGGTCACCGACTCGATCGCCAAGCGCCGCGAGGCCGGCAAAGACCTCGGCGGCCGCCCCCGACGGATCACCGACAGCCAGATCCGCAACGCCGTCCGCCTTGTCGAGAGCGGCGAGCCGGCCGCACAAGTCGCCCGCGACCTGGGCATGTCCCGAGCTACCTTCTACCGACGCTCGAACGCTCTGGAGCCTTGACCGTCCAGTGGCGTGACTCCTACCCCAAGCCCCGCGACGTGCAGGCAACAATGAGCACTGGGCTGTTCCACACTCGCCTGCACCAACCGCAGGCATTCTTCGGCGATCTGTCCAGCGCAGAGTGGGTATCGGTTTCGGTCTGATGACACGCGGGACAGATACTGGCCCCTGTGATCGACTTCCAACTACGCCCCGTCGACGTCAGCGACTCCGATGCTCTTTACATCCTTCATCGAGCGACGATGGGGGCGTACATCGAGGACGTTCACGGCACCTGGGACGAGGACGTACAGCAGGCATTTCATGAGGCGTGGATGCAGCACAAACGTGCTCAGGTCGTTGAGGTCAGCGGCCACTTGGTTGGCGTCGTGGACATCGAGTGGCGGGAGGACGACCTATACCTCGCCCGTATCGAAATCAGCCCCAAGCTGCAGAACCTCGGCCTTGGGGCCGAGATCATCGAGGGACTCATCGACTTGGCCGCGAGCCGAAACCGTGCTGTCGCCCTAGACGTATTCGATGTCAACCCGGCTCGACGTCTATACGAGCGTCTTGGCTTTGAACCGATCGGAGTCAGCGGACGGAAGATCCACATGCGACGCGCCCATATTTGAATGACCCTCGCAACCTGATCCCTTGCGGACGCCAGGACGTCCCACTCGCCTCATCCGAACGCACTCATCTCATGGGTTCTGCTGCGTTGGGTGGTCCCATGGGGCGTGGGGTGCGAGGGACCCTCTCTCCGCCAGGTGCCACCTGCAGGGTGGGTGGCTGCCCGACGGCCATCAGGGCAGTGGCTCGATCGGCGGCCTCGTCTTGCAGGGCCCGGCGGGGCGGGCACGCCACGCACACCACCGTCTTACTAGCAGGTCGTAGTCGGCGGTCGTGCCCGCGGCCAGCGACGTCCCGCAGCGCACACAGATGCCGGCGTAGCGCAACCGCATCCGCTTCACATCCGTAAGGGACGCCGGCTCATCGACCATGACCGACACCGTAGCCACCCGTCGCTTGGAGGCACCGAGCAGCCCACTCGGTCGGATCTCCACGTACCCAGCTCGAGGGAGATCAGACCAACAAGGAGCTCTCCAGGTGTCCGTGGAGAGGGCTTCGCTTCACTTCTGGACAGTGACAGGACTCACACCAAGGAGCGCCACGATGACCCAGACGAAGCCTGTAATGAGCGCAGCTCCCCACGTCGATGCCCGTCACATCGTCAGGAACAGCTGCGTGGGGCATTGACCGTGAAGCTCACCAGCGCACCGCCGGGGCGGGACGCCAAGGGAGCCCCTGATCAAGACCGCGGCCGCCCTGCCCTCACCTGATCATCGCCAGCCTGCTTTGGCTCGTTTTCATTGCCGACCTTCCCCGACGATCGGAGTGGGCGTCGCTGTCCTTTGGGCGTTCGGCCTGGTGCTTATCACATTTCGTCGGAGGTCTGGATAAGGAGGTCGTCGCAATGCATGACGTAATCACGAGCGTCGGGAACCTTGGCAACTTCACGATCATCCGCGACGGCAACCTCTCGGTGCGCCACGAGGGCCGAAAACGGTGGCAATCCTCCTTCCACAAAGGCCAGTTCACAACCACGGCCCTGCCCGCCGACTACGGCCCGACCATCCCGGTTCTGGGCCGAGACGACGCCTGCAACTGGCCCGCCATGCCCATCGATGAGGGGAGCGAGTCGTGACAACCGATCCTCGCCGATACGCCAGCCTTCCCGATGCCGCTGAGTACCTGGGAACATCGGTGAACACAATTCGCAACCTGATGAACTCTGGCAGGCTCACCCGCTACGCGATTACTGCTCGACTGATACGCGTCGACCTGTCCGAGATCGA
Source organism: Propionibacteriaceae bacterium (assembly GCA_003158895.1). GTDB lineage: Bacteria > Actinomycetota > Actinomycetes > Propionibacteriales > Propionibacteriaceae > Fen-668. Next base: position 4,757 of record PMLO01000032.1, on the reverse strand, counting down.
TCTCCTGGCCGACAAGTCGGTCTACAGGCGCACCCGACGAGTGGCTACGTCGAAGGTCGCGTAGCAGAGGGAGGGCCTGGCGACCGGCGATCCCTCTCGTTCCCAGACGAGACGAGTCCCTTCTACGATTCGGTGTGAGAGCGATGTACTCACTACTGCTCAGACCGGAGCCGTGCCTCACTGTCGCGCCATGATCCGGCTCTGTGCCTCGACCGCACTTGGTGTCGACGACGCTCGAATCTGAGGCCAATGCCCCGTCGCTATGGCCTCGTCTTCGAGCGTCGTCGACACTTGGGGCTCCCGGATGTGTCCGGATCTGCCCAGCGTCGGACGGCGGTGTTGGGCTGGAGCAACGTCCGACTTTGCCGATCGCGCGGTTGGCGGATCTCTACCAAGAATCGCCGCGGCGAAGGCGCCATGTGCGTGTTGGTCGGCCGAGCCCGCACGTCGTGGTCGGGTCGGGAACGAACCCGCGGCGCTGATGGATTCGCACCGCGTCGAGCCGATCATCCTCGAAATCGTTGACGGCGACCTGCGCCCCGGTCTCTAGCCAGACTCTTTCGAGCAGGAGTTTCAGGAACAACTGACCCAGTCCTTTGCCGCGTCGGCTGGGTATCACGTTGAGCCCAATGTGAGCTGCGCCGGCGGAGTCGACTTCGTAGTGGACGTGGCCGAGGAACTCACCGGTCTCGAGGTCTTGAACGTAGTAGTAGCCCCGCTGCGACGCGGGCATCGCGAGCCGCGCCTCGAACGCCAGCCAGGCAGTCTCGGGCCAGTCGATGCATCCCGTGTCGGCGTCGTAGCCGCGGAAGGAGATCTGCCAGCCCGCGTTGTAGGACATCATGTCGGGATCGACCAACCACCCCTGTCGGACGGCGAACTCGTCCCGCGAAGGAACATGAAGCCGAAGCACGACCTCACGTTAGCCCGCTCCGCGGCGCGATCGGCAAACGTCCTAAATGCCGCGACGAGTGGGCGTGATTTCGACGTGGCGGCGGCGTGGTGTATCGGGTATGGGTGAACCCTGAACGGATCGAGCTCGGCGCTTCGGTCGACACCTTCGCCACCGAATGGCTCCGCCTGGGTGACTCTCACCACCGCCGCGCTGGTCAGCCCTTCTCCTGCAGAGAGAGGCTCACGGCCCACTGCGCTGTGTGGCCTCCCTGCCCCGAACCCAACATCCTTGACTACTTGGAGTGAACCTGGCGCGTTCTGAAGGCGGCTTCAGGTCGACGCCGATCAATGCGCGCTCATCAGCGTGAGTTCAGTCGCTCATGCCGAACCAGGCGTCCCGTTCCGCTCCGGCCGTCCGCAGATGCGGGCTACGGGCCGCGAGTCTGGATTTCACCTCACTGAGCGGAGTCGCCGTTGAGAAGCATCTGAAGGGCGGCGCGGTAGTGGGTGAGCGCTGAGCGGCCTTGATGGGTGAGGTTGATGGTTGTGCGGGATCCGCGTCCGGTGCCTCCCTGGTGGAGCTCAATGTAGCCAGCGTCCTGGAGAGTCCGCAGGTGGGTGAGGAAGTTGCCTCCGGTGAGGCCGAGGACGTCACGGAGGCGGGTGAACGTCAGTTGGTCGCCCTCGGGGAGGGTGCTGAGAGTGACCATGATCCGGAGTCGGGCTTGGGTGTGGATGACCGGATCCAGAGTGTCGTCGTTCACAGTCTCCCCGACAAGTTCGCCATGACAGCGCCCGCTCCACAACCAGCCGCACCGCCGACTCCGATGACGAGAGCGGCGGTGGCGGGGTCAGCATTGGCGCCGATTACTGCGCTCAGCGCAAAGCAGATCCCGCTGACAAGGAAGGCCGGCTGCATCCGGATCCCTGCCGATGCCAGGTAGATCGTTGCAACCAACAGTGCCGGGACCACGCAGCTCAGGATCCCGATCACACCGGGTGGACTGCCTCGGCGAGCAAGGGCGGCTTGAACGGAGGCCCACCCGCACATGCCCACCACCCAGGTGAGTGCGTAGTAGGTGCCCATCTGACGGCTACGCCCGGTGACTCCGTGCGTAGCTCGGGCGACCACGGCGATGTTGACGGCGAGCGCCATCGTTAACGAGACCATCAGGGTGACCGATGCCCATGGTTCTGGCCCCAGGTAGGGGGTCTGGCTCCGTGTCGACCACCAGATAGCCAAGTAGCCGACCAGCCAAGCGACCGACCAAGTCATGAAGATCAAGTGAGTCTTGACTTGCAATGCGCGGGAGGCCGCGTCGGCGGAGGTCAGCACTGAGCGGGCACCTGCCGCGGTCAAGGGTTCGTTGTTGGTGGTCATGGCCCACTCCTCATGGTTTGCGCTACAGACCTAAGGTTGAGTTTGCCACGCGAACTCCCGATGTCAAGGCCCACCACAAGCGATCAGGGAAACTCCTGGGGTGGGCACAAGCGGCCAGAGTGCCCTGCCCAAAGCACTCGACGACGCGGCCGCCGCCAAACTGCTACGGGCGGCCCGCAACGACGAACGCCTCCTGGTGCGGGTCACGGTCGAGGTCCTGCTCCGCACCGGGCTGCGGGTCAGCGAGTTCACCGCGCTGCCCGCCGACGCCGTCGTCATGTTCGGCGAAGTGCCCTGGCTCCACGTCCCCGTCGGGAAGCTCCGCGACGACCGCTACCTACCCCTGCACCCCGACCTCGTCGACCTCATCGACCGCTACCGCAGCGAGTACGTCCCGACCAACCATCGGCTGCTGCTGCCCCGCGAGACCGGACGGCCCGCCGACCGGCACTCAGTCACCCGGATCCTGAACAACGCCGCCACCGCAGCCGGACTAGGCCACATCCATCCCCACCAGCTCCGCCACACCCTCGCGACCCAGGCCATCAACCGCGGCATGAGCCTCGAAGCCGTCGCCGCGATGCTCGGCCACCACTCCCTGGACATGACCCTGCGCTACGCCAAGATCGCGAACCGGACCGTCGCCGACGAGTACTTCGCCGTCACCGAGAAGGTCGACGCCCTCTACGAACAGGCCAAACACCTTCCCGCCGACGCCCTCGGCCCGAACATGACACGCCTGTCCCGCGACCACGACCGACTCCTCGGCAACGGGCGCTGCACCCGCCCCACCAACCTCGACTGCAGCTTCGAATGCATCTGCGAAACCTGCACCTTCTTCCACACCAGCATCGAGTTCCGACCCACCCTGCAAGCCCAGTACCAAGACGCCCACGCCAAAGGCCAACACCACCGCGCCGACACCTACGCCGCGCTCCTCCACCAAGTCAACGAGAGCGAAGCCTCATGAACACCACCCGTCCCGATCCCGTGCATAATGCCGATGACAGCGCCTTCGCCTACGCCCGGGTCAGGCGCGGAGCCGCGAGAGCGCTAGGTTGCCCTCGCTCCTGGTACCGCCCCCCTTCCCGCCGAAGAGAGAAGGGTCGGGCTCATGTCACGGGTGGAACCTTGCGCGTGAACGCGCGGTCCGCCTCGCGGGCCTAGTGCCCCAAAGCAAACCCTCAAACCCCACCTGACAAGGCATTCCACCCCGTCAATAGGCACTCCTCGTGTAAGTCAGGCCAGAATCGGTGGCGGTCTTCGAGTTCCGCACCCATTACGGTCCAGAAGTCTGCTAGCTTCCCAATATCCGAAACAAACGCAGGGACCCCCCTCCGTGGGTGTTCGAGACCCCGAGGTCGAGAACGGGAAGGCCTGCCGACACCCCTCGTCCAGGTGGACTCTGGCCAGCGGACGAACCAGGACACGAGTCCTGAGGACTCTTCGCGGCCTGGGGTACCGTGATCGGCTCGATCATGCCGGGTCTGCTTCGATGTCGAGGACTTCGCGTCCCCATCGTGTCAGGCCGTCGATCTGGCGACGCTCGACCCCGGTAGCAACCGACTGCCAGGCGAAGTCGAGGTCGCCGCCGAGCGCATCAACGAACCCGACCATGCGCCCGTCGGCGTAGATCGTCACTCGGACTTCCCACTCGTGGTCGTTCATGCCGGATCTCCCGGCTGGTGTGCGTCGAGGATGGCGAGGGTGGTTCGCCAGGCGGTCATCCGCGCGGCGTGGCCTGGCATCGCGCGGTCGGCCTCGAGGTAGCTCGGGTGCCACGTCTCTGGGTGGGGCCACAGTTCGTAAGGTCGGGTGAGGTACCGCCAGGAGACCTGGTCGGGCCAGGGCCAGGTGTCCATGTCCTCGCTTGTGGGTCGCCACAGTGACTCGGCCCATGCGACGACCTCGGCGCGTTGCGGTTCTTCGCCCAGGAGGTCGCGCAGCTCGTCCCAGGTCACGAGGTTGGCGGGTCGGCTGTCCCGGTTAAGTCCGGCGGGGTGGTGTACGAGTTGATCCTTCTGGTCTAGGCGGTTAGGGCTTGCAGGATGGGCTGGTCGGTCGCCTCCTGGGTGTTGTCGGTTCGGGATTTGGCCAGGACGTCGAGTCCGAGGTAGCGCCGTGCTTCGGCCCATTCGTCGTGTTGTTCGGCCAGGACGGCGCCGACGAGNNACGTCGGTGCGGCGTCGGATTTCGAGGTTGAGGCGTTCGTTGGGGTTGTTCGACCAGATCTGTCGCCAGATCTCTTTGGGGAAGCTGGTGAACGCCAGGATGTCGGGCCGTGCGGTCTCGAGGTGCTCGGCGACGGTCGGGAGTTTGCTGGCCAGGGCGTCGACGATCCGGTCGAACTGGGCGTGGACGGCGTCCGCGTCGGGCTGGTCGTAGACGGAGTGGAGCAGCGCTTTGACCCACGGCCAGCTGCTCTTGGGGGTGGTGGCCATCAGGTTCGCGGCGTAGCGGGTGCGGCAGCGTTGCCACGCAG
>PMLO01000286.1 GCA_003158895.1 Propionibacteriaceae bacterium | reverse complement strand
CGCCAGATCCAGGACCTCGGCAGCCTCACCTCGCGCACCACCGAAGGGCTCGAGCAGGCGTCCGGACGCAGGGTGACCGTACGGGAGATCGGCGATGCCCTCGGTGTCGACCAGAAGCAGGTCGCGGAGTGCATCATCGCCCGCGCCGGCTACCGGCCGCTGTCGTTGGACGCCACCACAGGTGACGCCGCCTCCGTGGGCTCGTACCTCGCCGACGACGAGGACCTCGCCGGCGAGCTGACCGATCGGCTCGCGCTGCGTAGGGCGCTCGACGAGCTTTCGGACCGCGACCGGCAGGTGCTGGCCTGGAGATTCGAGGAGGACTGCACGCAGAGCGAGATCGCCGCCAGGCTCGGCCTGTCCCAGATGCAGGTCTCGCGGATCATCCGCAGGATCCTCGACACCACCCGCGAGCTGCTGGAGCCCGCCGAGGCCTTGGCCAGCTGACGGCTCACCCGCGAGACAGACTTCGGTTCGGCATCTCGAGAGTGGCTTGGGCATCTGCCGGGTACAGGGTCACTGCCCCGGGTCGTCCGGCGACCGCCCGGGCTGTCGCCGGGCGAGGTGTACCGGTTGAAAATGCAGCCGGTGCACCGCCGGAGTGCGCGAATCACTCCCAGCCCTTCCGTGCGACCCGGTGGGCCTCTAGATTCCCGTCTATTGCTGGCAAGGGAACAGACCTGTCCTCGTTGAGACCGGGTGGGAGGCTCGATGGATGACGATAGGGCGGCCCATGTACCCGACGGCCAGGTGGACCATGAGGCGGAGAACGACATGATGGTGCTCGAGCGGTCCACCGATGCCGGGTGGCGCCGCGCAGTGATGCACGCGCTCCGGGACCCGCTGATCATCCTCGATGCCGACGGGGCGGTGATCGAGTTCAATCGGGCCTTCACCGAGATGTTCGGGTACGAGTTGTCCGACGGTCCGTACAACCCGCCCTTCCCTTGGTGGCCGACCGAGAACGAGGATCCTGATGCCCTGGCCGCGATCCAAGGTCTCCACGACGAGGGGCTCAACCGTCGGGACTTCGACTCCGAGGTCGTCCTGTACACACAGGACCGTCGACAGATCTGGGTGCACACGTCCGGCGCCAGCGTGGATCTTCCGTACAGCCACCTGACCGCGCGGATCCGCGTGCTGCGCGACATCACGCGGGACCATCAGGCGCAGGAGCGGCGCGCGGCAGCGGCACGGGTCAGCGCCGACTTCGGCGGTACGGACGACCTGGCCACGCTGCTCGGTGTCGCCGAGCACGGTTTCGAGCTGCTCTTCGACGGTGGCAGCACGATCCAGCTCGATCTGGACGACCGGTATCTGTTCAGCGCCGGTCAGACCCTGACGATGGACGATCTCCACGCCGACGTCGCGGTGGGCCTGGCCGGCTCGCCGAGCGCCGACACCGTCTCGTACCGCCCCGGCATCCTGCTTGTACCGCAGACCAGCACGATCGGTGCTCGGGCATGGGTCCACTTCCCCCGGCCTCGGCGGATCAGTACCGAGGAGATGATCGCCGCGGATCTCCTGGCGCAGGCGTTCGGACTCGCCGTCGACAGGGTCATCGAGCGGCAGCGGTCAGCAGACAAGCAGGCGAACCTCGAGGCCGCGATCAACAGCCATCGCCTGGTCGGGCAAGCCGTAGGCATCCTCGTCGAGCGGCACCGCATCCTGCCGAGCCAGGCGTTCGACCGGCTCAAGCAGGCGAGCCAGAACCGGAACCTCAAGCTGCACGACGTGGCGAGCAGGGTCATCGAGACCGGAGCCGAGCCGGAGGACGCGTAGCGCCGGGCTTGGTGATGCTGCGCGACGACGATCTGAGCCCGCCACCGTACGCACGCGGTACCGGCGGTCGAGTGAGTGAATCGCGTCAGCACAAGGACCCGCAAGCGGGGGGCGGATGAGGGGGCGAGCCCGGGCGCGAGCGATGCTGACCCCCGAGCAAAGATGGGACCATGAGCAGCCACGACTCTGACCACGACCAGGACAACTTGTTCCAGCGACCCGTCCCCGACCCCCTGTACGCGCCCGACTCCGAGGGCCCGACGGAACTCGAGGCTGCGGACGGAGCAGACCCCGAGTCACTCAAGGTGGCCCGTGCTGCCGTGGAGGAGGCCAAGACAGACGCGGTGATAAATCACTACCGCGTCTGATACCTCCGACAACCCGGGTTTGGTGCGTCGGCGACTGGGTACAGGTCGTACTGAATGCTCACTCAGTGAGGAGGAGCACATGGCCGAGTCCGAACGATGCCCCGTCTGTGGCATGCAGGTGGAACCCCAGTCGTCTCTGTCCGAGTCGTACGACGGGAAGACATACCACTTCTGCTCGAGCGATTGCCGTGCGGCGTTCCAGCAGGAGCCGCAGAGTTACGTGTCCGAGAGCACGTAGCGCTGCACGCATTCAGACGCCGGGTCCGAGAGGGCCCGGCGGTCGTGCGTACGGACTCGTCAGCCCGGCTGATCAGCCGTCGAGGCCCATCCAGGTCTGGCAGTCTCGCGCGGCCTCGAAGACTGCGAGCACGGTGTCCTTGTCGAGGACCATCGGCAGGCTGGAGAAGTACGAGACGAGGCGGCGGCGGTTGACCACAGCGACGTCCGCGGGCGGGTTCTTGATGGTCAGCGACGCTGCGCCGACAGGTACGACAAGGCCGAACGCCGTGATGGGCCGTCCCGTCGCCTCAGCGAGCCGAGTGGTCGCGTTCGTCGCCTCGTGGCGCGCGTTCCTTACGTACCAGGTCTTCTCGCCGTTCACCATGAGCATGTCGCCGGACACCCAGATGCGGGCGTCGCGATGGTGCTTGGTGTTGATCGTGAAGACGCCGCCGGGCCCGATGACGAGGTGGTCGATGTCGGTGCCCTTGGCGTTCACGGGGATCGAGTTGAGGAAGCCCCAGCGGGGATCGAGGGCGGCGAGCTTGCGGAGTTCGTCCGCGACGAGCTGCTCGCCGACAGCGCCGACCTCCCAGCTGGAAGCGACGGGTACGAAGTCGGCGAAGCGGCGACCCGACGAGCGACCCGCTGCGAGCTCGGCGACCTCGCGACGCATCAGCGACTCGCCTGCGCGGTTGGCCAGCAGATCCGCAGGAGGCTCGACGACCGTTCGTACAGGCTCGGCATATCCGGCTGCCCGGCGCGGTGCGGCCGGCACGGCTCGCGGCTCGTCGGCTTGCGGTTCCTCGACCTCGAGGGGCGTCACCTGGCGCAGCACGGGACGGGACGGAGCGCCCACGCCGAGGGACGCCTGCCAGTCGCGCACGATGAGCTCGAGCTCTCGTGCCAGCTGCGGATCGAGGGCGTGGCCCTCATCCGTCGTGAGATCCCACCACCCCAGGTCGGCGCCGGCCAGCGACCGGATGTAGAGGCGGTCGTGACCAAAGTTGCGCCAGCGCGTGACCGAGCCGTACGGCTCCGGCGTCGAATGGCGGACAAGGGCTTCCATGGCTCATGACTGTGACGACCCCGGTGCGAGAAGTCAGCCTGCGTGAGAGAAGTCACACCCGGGTCGGACATTCCCGGACGTCTTTTCAGACGGTGGTCTGAGGGGCAATGAGAGTCGTCTCATGGGCACCGTCGTCACGGGGGGTGGTGACTAGCGTGCAATGCGAGAGGCGGGTCGCACCGGCTCTCAAGGGGGGAATGGAATGGGGCTCTGCTCCCATGTTTCCGTCGCAGGCCGGTGTTGCAAGCCACTGGTCGACCGCTTCGCCTGAGCTGGAGGGGTTCAGTTCCGGCCCGCGGATGCGGTCGCCGCAAGACGGGTTCAAACGGCAGAGGTGGTCGCTTCGGCGACCAGGGTCGAACCTCGACCGAACGAAGTCGGGAGTCTTCTCGCGCGCTGCGGATGGCGGTGGTGCGGATGGCCCCCGACTTCGTGTCTTTTGGGGGCTTGATCGCTCGCCTGCGCGCTGGGAGCAGCGACTGTCGGACGGCTCGCATAGTGTGTGCGGCGTGGACGACGAGTACGACGAGCTCGACTTCTCCGACCAGGATGGTCCGAGTCTCTTCGACGCGCCCGCAGAAGCTCCCGCAGCGCTCACGACCAGCTCGCCGGAGCCCGAGGAGCCGGCAGTGGCGGTCGCCCCGACGAAGTCTGCTCCGAGCGCCGGGCCAGCCAAGGCTGCTGCGAAGGTACCTTCTGCACCGGTCGACGTGGACGCGGCTCCGGCGGCGCCCGCCGCCGCTCCCGTGGCTGCGGCTCCCGCGCCGGTCCCTGACGTGCCCGAGCCGCCGCTGGCTCTGTACAGGCGATACCGTCCGGACACGTTCTCCGACGTCATCGGCCAGGAGCACGTCACGGAGCCTCTCAAGCGCGCGCTCGAGAACAACCGCGTCAACCATGCGTACCTCTTCTCCGGCCCCCGTGGCTGCGGCAAGACGACGAGCGCGCGGATCCTGGCGCGGGCGCTGAACTGCGAGAAGGGTCCGACCTCGGAGCCGTGCGGCGAATGCCGGTCCTGCCGCGATCTGGCGCGAGGCGGCCCCGGCAGCATCGACGTCATCGAGATCGACGCGGCATCCCATGGCGGTGTCGACGACGCCCGTGACCTTCGCGAGCGGGCCTTCTTCGCGCCGGTCCAGAGCCGCTACAAGATCTACATCGTCGACGAGGCCCACATGGTCACGACGGCGGGCTTCAACGCGCTGCTCAAGCTCGTGGAGGAGCCGCCGCCCCACGTGAAGTTCATCTTCGCGACGACCGAGCCCGAGAAGGTCATCGGAACGATCCGGAGCCGCACCCACCACTACCCGTTCCGCCTTGTCCCGCCGCGCGTGCTCAGCGACTATCTGCGACGCCTGTGCGATGCGGAGGGCGTGGCGATCGAGTCGTCGGTGCTGCCGTTGGTCGTACGAGCGGGGGCAGGATCTGTACGAGATTCGCTGTCGGTCCTCGACCAGCTGCTCGGCGGCGCCGGGCCCCACGGCGTCACGTACGACCAGTCCGTCGCGTTGCTCGGCTTCACGCCGGACGCACTGCTCGACGAGATCGTCGACGCGTTCGCCGCAGGTGATGGTGCGGGCGTCTTCGCCACGATCGACAAGGTCATCGAGGTCGGCCAGGACCCGCGGCGTTTCGCCGAGGACCTGCTGCGTCGTCTGCGAGATCTGGTGATCGTCGCCTCCGTGCCGGACGCGGCGTCGTCCGGGCTCATCGACGTCGCGGCCGATCAGGCCGAGCGTCTCGCTGTACAGGCTGCAGGCATCGGTGCCGGCGAGCTGACGCGCGCCGCAGAGGTCATCGCTGAGGGTCTCGTGGCTATGCGTGGCACGACCGCGCCGAGGCTCCATCTCGAGCTGATGTGCGCGCGGGTCCTGCTGCCTGGCGCTGACGTCGACGGCCGAGGCATCCACGCGCGGCTCGACCGGCTCGAGCGTCGGCTTGGCATGCCCGACAGCCATCTCCAAGGAAGTGGTCCGGCGGCGGCTGACGCGCCCGCGGCGGGCCCGTGGGGCCGCGACGAGCGCGCTGCATCCGCACCGGCCGAGCGGCCAGCCCCGGTGCCCGTCGAGCGGCCAGCCGCTGTGCCGTCGGAAGCGCCGGCCGAGCGTCCGGCGGAGACCGTACGGAAGGGGCGCCGCACGTTCGACGAGCCGCCGCCCGAGGATGACTGGACGCCGCCCGCTGATCGCGACGAGGCCGCTCCTCCGGAACCAGCGGCACCGAAGCTGCGGGTTGTACGGAACGAGCCGGCGCCCGCGCCCGTACCGGCGGCGCCGTCCGTGCCTGTCCCAGCCGAGCCCGTACCCGACTCTCCGGTCGTCCAGACGCAACCACCCGCGGTGGGGAGCGTCGGCAAGCAGGGTCCGGTGGCGACGGATGTACGGAGGTTGTGGCCCGAGGTGCTCGAAGAGGTGAAGCGTCGTCGAAGGTTCACCTGGATGACGATCTCGCAGCACGCGCAGGTCACGGAGGTGTCCGAGGGCACGCTCGTCCTGACGTTCACGAACGCCGGTGCGCGCGACAGCTTCCTGCGGGGTGGCAGTGACGACGTCCTGCGCGACGCGCTGGTCGAGGTCATGGGGGCTGACCTGACAATCTCGGCGCTGCTGGAGAGCGAGGGGCGGGGTGGCCCTGCGGGCAACCCTCCAGCCGCCCCGGCGGAGGCCGACTCACCGGACTCCGCTGATGAGGTCGATGCGGTCGAGCCGGCCACGACGCCTGACGAGTGGCGCGCGGACCCTGAGGCGGTACCCGCCTCGGCGCATACGGACCTGCTCGCCCGCGCACGGGCCCAGGCGGCCACGCCCGCTGATCCGGCGGCCGACGTCGGTGAGCGCGACGACCCTGATGTGGACGACACAGATGCCGAAAGCTTGCTGCGCGAGATGCTGCATGCTGAGGTCATCGACGACGAGTGAAAGGACGAGAGTGGAGAACTTCAACCTCAACGACCTGATGGCGCAGGCCGCCGCGATGCAGTCGCAGCTGCAGAGCGCTCAGGACAAGCTGGCGTCGACCGAGCTGACCGGTACGGCAGGTGGTGGCCTCGTGACCGCCACGATCAAGGGCACAGGGGAGCTCGTCGGGCTCGTCATCAAGCCCGAGGTGTGCGACCCGGAGGACACCGAGACGCTCGCTGACCTCATCATCGCCGCAGTGCGTGATGCCAACGCCAAGGCTGCCGATGTGCAGCAGGCGTTCATGCCGCAGATGCCCGACCTGGGTTTCTGAGCGAGGGGACAGGTGTACGAAGGACCGGTACAGGACCTCATCGACGAGCTGGCAGCCCTTCCCGGGATCGGGCCCAAGGGTGCACAGCGGATCGCGTTCTGGCTGCTCGACCAGCCGGAGGAGGACGTCACGCGCCTCGCCGAGACGCTGTCGCGCGTGAAGGCGCAGGTGCGCTTCTGCCAGGTCTGCTTCAACATCGCCTCCGACGACCTGTGCCGAGTGTGCCGAGACCCGCGGCGTGACCAGACGAGCATCTGCGTGGTCGAGGAGTCGAAGGACGTCGTCGCCATCGAACGTACGCGCGAGTTCCGCGGGCGCTACCACGTGCTCGGCGGGGCGATCAGCCCGATCGACAACCGCGGCCCGGGTGACCTGCGCATCCGCGAGCTCGTCCAGCGCCTGGCCGACGGCACCGTGACCGAGGTCATCCTCGCCACCGACCCGAACCTCGAAGGCGAGGCCACTGCCACGTACCTGTCGCGACTCCTCATCCCCATGGGCGTCTCCGTGACCCGCCTGGCCTCGGGACTGCCCGTCGGCGGAGACCTCGAGTACGCGGACGAGATCACGCTCGGCCGCGCCTTCGAGGGGCGTCGCCAGGTACTGAGCTGACCGAGACTGAGATCCGGGCGAACGTCGGCGCGCCTGTCGAGAGGCCGTTTCGTGACACGACGCGCCGTACGGGCCGGGCGTGTCGTGGCCTCTCGACTCCGCCGTCTCAGACGCGCCTGTGGGACGACCCGCTGAATCCGGTCAGTTGAGGTCGCTGACAGGAACGCCGCGGAAACGTTCTCAGGGCGCTGGTGAGCGTAGGAATGGCCTAAATATGGATACAAACTGCAACCGGACTGGAATCCTTTACGGTCCGCGGACCTGGGGATAGCGTCGTCATGTCAGGCCTTCGCGACGCGGCAGTCGCGGGGTGGGCCTACCTACACAAGGAGTTTCACGCATGACCTCTGTTGACCTCCCCGGTGCGGCGTACCGCGAGTCCTATGCAGCGAAAGACGGTGTCGAGTACTGGCTGGAGAAGGTCGGTACAGGCCGCCAGCTCGTCGTGAAGGCCGACGACACCGCCGCCTACAACGGTTTCACCGGCACCGCCGACGGCGGCACGTTCAGGGCCGACATCACCGGTGACAACGCCCTCGAGCTGCGCAACCGGCTGCCGTGGTTGAAGCCGCAGCTGTTCGGACTCGCCACCTCGGTCGGCACCGGCGATCGCCTCGGCATCTGCACTCCCGGTCACGTACGCGCCATGAAGGCCGTCGGCGGCGGGCTCAAGCCCGTCTTCGCCCAGCAGTCCATCCGCGAGATGGGCCGCTGCCACCGCGAGCCCCGCAACGTCCTCGACGACGCCACCTGGGGCGCGTTCCAGGAGGGGTGGACCGACGGCGTCGGGGCCGACGCCGACCACCTGCACACGACCGCGGACATTGACCGCTGCGCCGACGCCGGCTTCGTCTTCTACACACTCGATCCGAACGAGTACGTCGACCCCGAGGCCGAGTCGGCCGACGAGGCGACCGTACGCACCAAGGCGGCCGCCCTCGACTGGGCGTCGCTCGACTCCTCGCAGGAGAAGTTCCTCGAGACCTATGTCGGCCACCGCATCGACCTCGAGCACGAGTCGATCACGCTCGACGAGGAGTCGGTACTGCGGGCGATGGCCAAGTACGGCCCGTCGCTGGCGAACGCCATGGACCTGTACCGCCACCTCGTCGGACTCGGCATCACCCACGAGGTCGAGTTCGCGGTCGACGAGACCGACTACCCGACCAAGCCGGCCGAGCACGTCGTCGTTGTGTCCGAGCTCAAGCGCCTCGGCATGGAGTTCGTGAGCTTCGCGCCGCGCTTCGTCGGCGGCTTCGAGAAGGGCATCGAGTACATCGGCAACCTCGACGAGCTCAAGCGCGACTTCGAGATCCACGCGGAGATCGCCAAGGCGCTCGGCCCGTACAAGCTGAGCCTGCACTCGGGCTCCGACAAGTACTCGACGTACCCGCTGTTCGCCGAGGCGACCGGTGGGGTCGCGCACCTCAAGACGGCCGGCACGAGCTGGGCCGAGGCGCTGCGCGTCATCGCGCGCCACGACGGCGACCTCATGCGCGAGATCGTCCAGCTCGCCCTGGAGAGCTTCGAGCAGAACCGCAAGAGCTACCACCTGTCGTGCGACCCGGCGAAGGTGCCGACGCACGCGACCGACGCCCAGCTCGTCACCCTGCTCGACGTCATCGACAGCCGCCAGGTGCTGCACGTCAGCTACGGAGCCGTGCTCGATGCGTTCAAGCCGCGCATGTACGACGTGTGGCAGGCGCACGACGAGGAGCTGTACGGGATCATCGAGGAGCACTTCATCAAGCACCTCGCGCCGTTCGTCCGCTGAAGTCATAGGCGCTTCACAGCCCCCCGGTATTGGTGCGGTACGGCGGCAGGCGCACACTTGAAAGTGCGGCCCGCTGTGCTGGGGTCGATTGACTTGACAATGATCGCCGTACCGCGGCAACAGAAGGGGGACCTATGCGTCATCAAATGCCCGTCCACTCGATGGGCATCCTGCCCTACATCGTCCAGGGCGTCTTCACACTCATCTTCCTCGCACTGGTCGTCACCCTCGTGATCGTCCTCATGAAGAAGTACCGCAAGGGCAAGCTCCACATGCCCATGTTCATGGCGAGTGCCCCCAACGTCGAGTCCGACCCGTACCTGAGCGCGCTCAAGCTGCTCAACGAGAGGCTCGCAAACGGAGACATCGACGTCGATGAGTACTACGCGCGGCGTACAGCGCTCAAGGGTCCTGACCCTGCTGCACAAGCCTGACGCGTCTGAGACTCGGCCACGGGCACCTCGAGGGGCCCGTGGCCGTTCCATGCCTGAACCGGGATTGAGGTTCATGAGACTCGTCCCACGTTGAGCGGATCGCAACCCACGAGGGCGGCAGACTGCGCGATGGACGAGTCTGTGCGCGGGAGGTGTGCGATGAGCGAAGAGTCGCTGTGGATACGGTCCGAGGTGTCCGGAGTGCCGACCTGGTCGACGGGCACTCCGCGCCCCGCGACGCGAGCAGCCATCATCATCCGGGCGGGCATCGCCGACGAGACGCCTGAGACACGAGGTTGGCTCGCCGTCGCGAAGGACCTCGCGCTGTGCGTCGCTCCGCCGGACGGCATCACGGTCGCCGGCAGCGTCCGCGGCCTGCACACCACCCTGGTCGTCCAGGCGGAGCCTGAACAGCTCGCCGAGGGGGTCCGGTGGGCCGTCGGCCGATTCATCAAGCCCGACCTGGACAACCTGGCGCAGATCATCGCAGCCCGTACAGCCCTTGCCCGTACGCCCAACATCTTCGGCCAGCTCTTGCGCCGCGAGCTGGGTGCCCAGGGGTACGGGCTCGCGGGCTTCCCCGAGTACGGGATGGCTCGTCTGGACAGCTCCACGATGCGCTGGTTCACCTCCGTCGTCTATACGGCGGAGAACATGGCGATCTGCTTCGACGGTGTCGTACCCGCCGGTCTCGAGCTGGTCGTGGGGTCCGACGAGCGCTGGTCGCCGCCCGACAGGACCGTACAGACCAGGCGCCGTCCCGCCGTCACGGAGGTCGATGGCACGGACGTGGGACTGCTCGGCATCGTCACCGAGGACCGTGTCGCGTACGTGCTCGGCAAGGTGGTCGCCGAGCGCACGACCCGCCGGTTACGCCAGCAGCGCCCGAACGATCTCCCGGCGAGGGCGCACGTGTCGCGCCTCGACGACGTGCGGTCGGCGGTCCTGCTCACGGCGTCCGCGGAAGAGACACCGGCGAGCTTCATCCACGGTTGCTTCGAGGCGGCGCTCCGCGACGTCGTCCGTACCGGCGCCATGCCGCACGAGCTCGACGACCTGGTCGTGGAGACGCGCCGCAGGGTCTCCGACCCGTCGCAGCACTTCGACATCCTCCAGCGCGCCGCGCTCGACGATCTGCTCGGCCTGCCCGCGCTGTCGCCGCTGGACATGCTCAAGAGGGCCGAGAGCGTCACGCCGATCGAGGTCGCGGAACTGGCGGTACGCATCCAGGACCGGCATCTCGTCGGGCTGCCGGTCGGCAGCGACTTGGACAACCCGTTCGACATGTCGGTCGACGCACCGGTCATCGGACGCGCCCGCGGCGAAGGCCCCGCGGCGCACCTATCGCTGTCCGGCGCGACCCCCCACGCGGCCGCGTACGTCATGCCGAGCCTCATCCACCTCCGCTACGACCAGAAGTCCGGCCTGGACATCCCGGCAGCCGACATCGTGCTGCTCCTCGCGTACGGCGACGGCGGCCGCGTCGTCATCACCCGCGACGGCTTCGAGCACGCGATCGAGCCGACCCTGTACGACCGGGGCCCGCAGCTGGTCGGTGCGATCGACTCGATGGTCCCGGCGGATCTGCGCGTCGCACGGCCCGCACGCGGCGACGTGCCGCAGCCGGAGGTCGCGCCGAAGAAGACCGTGTGGAAGTCGGTGAAGAAGAAGGTCGCGCCGATCGCGGCGACCCTCGATCTGCGCCCGCCGAAGACGACACAGTTCGACGTCGCGGGACGCCTCAACGGCGGCCTGTCCTGATCGACGACGGCCCGTCCTGATCAGAGCGTCGGGTCGTCCTCGCGGCCGAGCATGACCAGCGTCTTCGTCGGTACGTGAGCGATCGCCCAGAAGAACGGCTGGTCGACGACGAGGGTGGTCCCCGGCATGGACGACGCCGATGCGCCACCCGCGGTGACGGCCGCACCCTCGGCGCCCAGCTCGTCGACCGCGAGCACGGCCTTGTGCTGGACGAAGCTGAGGAACAGCGAGCGGTCGCCGGTCATGCCTGACAGGTCGGCCTGGCCGTAAGTCCAGGCGTCGACCAGTCCGAGAGTCGTGAGCGCGCTCTTCAGCGACTGCGCGAACTCCGAGTGGAACTTCGGCAGCGACAGGACGATCTCCGTCTGCTCCGTGGCGAGCACGTCGCACAGGTCGGGCAGCCCCGTGAGCGTCAGCGGGCCGCTCGCGGGCACCCCGACAATGAACGCGAGATCCGGGTGGCGGAACGGCAGAGCTATGGACGTCAGCGAGGTCGTCTGCAGGTAGCGGACGTACGGCATCCCGTGCATCATGTCGACGCTGACCTCCGCGCCCGACCCCGTACGGAACGGCGCCTTGCTCGTCATCGACGTGCTGAACTGGGTCGCCCAGGTGCCCTTGATGTGGACCGCGTTGCCGGCGACGACACGTGTGTACTGGGTGATCATGGAGGTGTCGACGATCGTGGGGATGAGCCCTTTCGTGGCGTCCTTGCACCAAGCGTTGATCGTGTCGACCGCTCCGGAGGGGTTCTTCATGAAGTCGGTGGCCCTCGCTCCGGCTCCGTACCACTTCTTCAGCGAGTCGAGGAACGGCTTCTGCCACGTGCCGCCCTTCTGGACCCACAGGGCGTTCGAGAACGTGATGTGGGTGTCCTTCTGGCCGTCGAGCGCGACGAGCCGCTGGTCGAGGCTGTTGAGCTCGACGTTGAGGGTGTCGATGGGCGATCCGAGGACCTTCTCGAACTCGGTACGGGTCGTGGTCGAGGCACCGTTGCCGAGCATCGCGAGCACCACGGCGATCGACGCGGGGGAGAGGACGACGTTCCCCTCCGGCATCGCGTCCAGCAGCTGGGCCGCGAACGTCGACAAGGTCGACGGCACGGGGTTCCCCTGTGGGGCTCTGCCGATGTCCGAGATCACGAGGCCGGCGTCGCCGGCTGACGCGCAGCCCGACAGCTCCAACGCGAGCGCTGACAATCCGAGCATCCTCAAGACCGTGCGTCGGTCCACGTCCACCATGCCTCCTAGACGCCCGAGCGGCCGGGGTGGTTGACAGCAAGGAACGCCTGAGCCAGACGCTAGCGGTTCGGGCTAGACTCAGCACGCGTCCGCACAGCGACGATGGGGCCATCACCCCGGAGCCGCCGGAAGAACAGCGAACAGGCCGCNNCCCGATGAGCCAGTACCGCCCGGTCCCGCCGCAGGTCGACCTGCCCGCGATGGAGCGCGAGATCCTGGAGTTCTGGGATGGCGCCGACGTCTTCACCAAGTCCCTCGAGCAGACCGCTGGTGGTCAGCCGTGGACGTTCTACGAGGGCCCGCCGACGGCGAACGGCATGCCCGGCACCCATCACATCGAGGCCCGGGTCTTCAAGGACGTCTTCCCCCGCTTCCGTACGATGCAGGGCTTCCACGTCGACCGTAAGGCCGGCTGGGACTGCCACGGCCTGCCGGTCGAGCTGGCCGTCGAGCGCGAGCTGGGCTTCAACGGCAAGCCCGACATCGAGGCGTTCGGCGTCGAGGCCTTCAACACCAAGTGCCGCGAGTCGGTGAGCCGCCACGTCGACGCGTTCACCGAGCTCACGCAGCGCATGGGCTACTGGGTGAACCTCGACGAGGCGTACTGGACGATGTCGCCCGACTTCGTACAGTCCGTGTGGTGGGCGCTCAAGCAGATCCACGGCAAGGGCCTGCTCGTCGAGGACTACCGGGTCGCGCCCTACTGCCCGCGCTGTGGCACGACCTTGAGCGACCACGAGCTCGCGCAGGGGTACGAGACGGTGACCGACCCGTCCGTGTACGTCCGGTTCCCGCTCACCTCCGGCCCACTGGCCGGCAAGGCCGCGATGCTGGTGTGGACGACGACTCCCTGGACGCTCGTCGCGAACACGGCCGTCGCCGTGAACCCCGAGGTGACGTACGTGGTGGCCACCGACGGCACCGAGACGCTCGTCGTCGCGGAGCCGCTCGCGGAGAAGGTGCTCGGCGAGGGATGGCGTCTCGGCCAGACCTACAAGGGGACCGAGATGGAAGGCTGGAAGTACCAGCGCCCCTTCGAGCTCGTGGAGTTCCCGGACGTCGTCGGCGGAACCCACTACGTCCTGCTCGCCGACTACGTCACCACCGAGGACGGCTCGGGCCTGGTCCACCAGGCGCCCGCGTTCGGTGAGGACGACATGCTCACCTGCCGCACGTACGGGCTGCCGCTGGTCAACCCGATCCGTCCGGACGGGACGTTCTCCGAGGACGTACCGCTCGTCGGGGGGATGTTCTTCAAGACGGCCGACGCCGTGCTCGTCAAGGACCTCGAGGACCGCGGCCTCATGTACCGGGTGCTCGCGTACGAGCACAGCTACCCGCACTGCTGGCGCTGCCACACGGTGCTGCTGTACTACGCCCAGCCGTCCTGGTACATCCG
>PMLO01000202.1:1587-10402 GCA_003158895.1 Propionibacteriaceae bacterium | reverse complement strand
GAGATGCTCGGCCTGTACGTGTCGGACCATCCGCTCAACGGCTTCGACCACGTGCTGGCGACCAAGCGCGACGTGTCGATCTCGGTGCTGCTCGACGAGCCGCGCGAGGGCATGGTGACGGTCGCCGGCATGATCACGCAGGTCCAGCGCAAGCAGAACCGGCAGGGCGAGATGTGGGCGATCATCACCGTCGAGGACCTCGACGCCTCGATCGACGTGATGCTCTTCCCGAAGGCGTACGCGAGCGTCGCGATGACGCTCGCCACGGACACGATGGTGTCGGTGAA
Organism: Propionibacteriaceae bacterium; assembly: GCA_003158895.1. Lineage (GTDB taxonomy): Bacteria > Actinomycetota > Actinomycetes > Propionibacteriales > Propionibacteriaceae > Fen-668. Next base: position 10,115 of record PMLO01000202.1, on the reverse strand, counting down.
GGGCCGGGTCCGGGCGCGCGAGGACGGCGTCGAGATCACCGGCAGCACCGTGACCGTCATCAACGTGGCTGCCTCTGCGGCGGAGCCGTTGACGATCGCCGTGCCGGTGACCCGTGTCACGCCGGTGCTCGTCGCCCAGCTCAAGGGTGTGCTCAACAACCATCCCGGGAGCCAGGAAGTACGGCTTCGGCTGCTCAACAGCGATACGCCCAAGACGCTCAAGCTCGGTGCCGACCTCCGGGTGGCGACGTCGGGGGCGCTGATGGCCGACCTCAAGGCTCTCCTGGGCCCGTCCTGCGTGGCCTAAGGTGGTGGCGCACGTGACGAGGGCATGGTCAGGAGACGCAGGATGAGCGCAACGGTGCCCGACGAGGCGCTGGCCGCGGGCGACCCACAGCCCAGCGGCCGCTCTCCGTGGCACACCATCNNCGCGGCTACACGACGGAACGCGCGCTCACGGAGGTCTTCTCGACGGACGCCTGGTTCGCCGGCCTGGGACTGACGGTCGGAGCGGGCGTGGGTTACGTCGCCTGGCGCTGGTTCCGTGACGTCGGCTGGCCGGTCACGTTCCTCGCGGGTTTGGGCGCTCTGCTCGCCGGCGGGATCTGCGACCTCACCGGTCGGTGGCTGGGTCCTCAGAACTTCGATGCGCGGTTGGCCGCGGCGAGCCCGAACGACGTCATCCCGATCGACTTCCAGCTCCACGCACCTGTCGTACTGCTCATCTGGGCCTTCGCGGGCGTGCTGCCGGTCCTTATCGCCAGCTCGATCGGGCCGGACGCAGAGGAGGAGCCTCGTCCGAAGGGTCCCCGTCGGCGCGGCGGAGACAAAGGCCGTGACCAGCCCGTCGAGGTGGGACAGGTCGTCGGTCACGACATCGCCCCGCTCCCTGAGCCCACGCCGCGTCGCCGCCTATTCCACTTCAGACGCAGCGACGACCTGTAGGGACGGTGTGCGACTAGTCCCGGTCAGCGGCGAAGGGGTTGGGGTCGAGTATCCGGGAGAGCCACTTCAGTGGTGCGCCGTCATGGTCGGTCGGCTCCGTGCCGAGAGCCAGTGACCGCTGCCAGGTCCATGCCCGCGCGATGACCGCGAGGCGGGCGACGGCGGAGAGCTCGGACGGATCGATGGTCTCGTCCCGCCCGCGTTCGTACGCCGCGAGCACCGCCTCGCCGGTCGCGCGGGACTCGGTCATCGCGATCCGCACGGGGACCAGCAGGCTCGCGTACGGGTGCGCGGCCATCGCGTCGCCCCAGTCGAGGAACACGGTCTGCCCGTCGCGAGTCAGGACGTTCCACGGGTGCAGGTCGTTGTGGTCGATCGACCCCGGGCGAGCGGCGCAGCTGGCTGCCAGGTCGACGACCAGCGGCCGAGCCGCCGCGATCCGTCCGAGCATGGCGGTCGTCTCGGCGTCGCCGGCGTCCTGCGCACGACGTCCCATCGATTCCAGCAACCGGTCGAAGACGCCAGGCAGGGCGTGCGGTCGCGCATCCGGAAGGCCTTGTGTCACGAGTTCGTCGACCCTGTGACGGAGCTGCTCCTGCAGTCCTGCGTACGTGGTCATCGCGCGCTGGAACCTCGGGTCGCCGCACGCTGGCGTNNTCGGCGAGCGGGAGGGCGAGAACCCTGCCCCAGGGTCGTACCCGCGACCAGGACGGCCCCCCGTTGCGCCGGCGTCCCTCGCGTGCGAGAGCAGCATCTGCCCAAGCCAGCGCGTCACGGGTGACGTCGTCGCTTCGCCATTCGTCCAGCCGGCTCATGGCCTCAGCCTGTCATGGGTGGTGCGTTCGCGGCCCCGACCGTCTCAGCGCTCGCCGATGGCTCCGGACAGCGTCGAGGGGTCGAGGCACCACGTGAGCAGTTCCGGCCACGGACCGTACCCGTCGGGAGTGCTGAGGTGGCCGCCTCCGGGGATCACGATCTTCGGGAGGCCCAGCGGCGTGACGTACTGCTCGTCAGGGCCTTCGGGACAGTACGGATCGTGCGTGCCGACGATCATCGCACTTGCTCCTCGAGCGCCCACCGTGTCTCCGCCCGCGGGGCGCCAGGCGAACTCGTCTAGACCGAGGTCCGCGAGCACGCTGGCCGACGGCGGCGCGACGAGGATCACGTTCTCGACCTTCGGAACGAGGCCGCGGGCGACGGCGTGCAGCCAGGTCGGTACGGACAGGCTGTGGCAGAGCACGGTGATGTCGGACGTGCCGCACGCGTTCAGCTCAGCGACGTACGCGTCGAGCCAGGCCTCGAGCGAGGGTTCGTCCGGCTCGGGAAGCTGCGGATAGCGGACGGTGAAGCCGCGCTCGACGAGCTTGTCGTGCAGCCAGTGGTGCCAGTGGTCGGGCTCGCGGTGGTTCTGCCAGCCGTGGAGCAGCACGAATGCTCGGGCCATCAGAGACGTCCGATCTCGGCGATGATCGCCTCGGTGAGACGTACGAGGTCGGCCGGAGCGAGCTCGACCTGGAGGCCGCGGCGACCGCCGGAGACCAGTACGGTCCCGAACGACATCGCGGAGGCGTCGATGACGGTTCGCAGTCGGGTGCGTTGGCCCAACGGCGAGATGCCGCCCACGACGTAGCCGCTGGAGCGCTGTGCGACGGCGGGATCCGCCATTTCGGCCTTCTTGGCACCGAGCGTGCTGGCCAGTGCCTTGAGGTCCAGCTGGCCGGAGACCGGGACGACGCCGACCGCGAGCTCGGGCTGACCCGCTCCGGTCAGGCTCGCGAGCAGGGTCTTGAAGACGCGTACGGCAGGGACGCCGAGCGCTGCGACGGTCTCGTCGCCGAAGTGATGCCTGACCTCGTGGTCGTACTCGTGGACCGAGAACGCGACGCCGGCCGCAGTGAGTATGTCGAGCGCCGGGGTCCCGGCGGCCTTCTTCGCCATCAGAACACCAGCGCGACGCCGAGCAGGAGCAGCGGGGCCAGGATCAGGGCGGGGAGGAGCTCAGCGACGCGGATCTGCTTGACACCGAGCAGGCCCAAGGCCAGGGCGAGCAGGATGACGCCGCCGGTGGCGGTGATGATGTCGACGTACGGGGCGGGCAGGACGTCACCGAGCAGGAAGCCGGTCAGCGTGAGCGCTCCCTGGATGATCGCGACCATTCCGGCGCTCAGCAGGACGCCGACGCCCAGCGACGACGCGAACGCGATCGCCGCGAAGCCGTCGAGGATCGACTTCACCAAGAGCTGGTCGGCGCCGCGTCCGAGGCCATCGGAGAGCGACCCCACGATCGTGAGCGGGCCGATGCAGAACAGCAACGTGGGCGTGACGATCGCCGTGACGAAGTGCTGCCGGGTCTCGCCGCCCTGTCCGAGACGGTCGGTGAGGTAGCCGGCCAAACCCTCGACCCGGTCCTGCAGGCGCAGCGCCGACCCCGCGATGCCGCCGAACAGGAGCGCCATGACGAGCACGATCATCCCGACGCCATGTCCGACGAGATCGGACAACGCCGTCGACGAGATCTGCCACGCGTTCTGGAGCGCGAGCACGACGGTGATGAGGCCCAGCGACTGGGTCACCAGTGTCCGCGTACGTTCCGGCAGCCGGTTGCCGATGAGAAGCCCGATGAGACCACCGGCGAGCACCGTACCGACGTTGACGACGGTTCCCACGCCGATGAACAGGGGCGCGAGCCCGGTGAGGTGTGGCACGCGCTCATTCAACCGTACGGGCAGTCCGCACGATGCCCGGGTCCGTCGGCTGGCCGCCCCCGGAGACCCGCGCGGGGGTCGACGGTTTCCCAAGGGATGTAGGACTTTCATCACATCCCGTGGCAGATTCGGCTGGGGATGTGACAACTTGCCTACATCACTTGGGAAACCGACTCGCGCAGCGGCACGAGGGAGGGGGCACGGTGGGTGATATTGGCGCCAGTCCGGGGGAGTGGGCTCAATAGACTTCGACTGTGCTCCGACGAATCGACCTCCGCGAGACAGCTGACGCCTACGACTACGCGACCGTGGTGCCGCGGGCCGAGTTCGACGTCGAGCACGCGGTCGCACGGGTCGAGCCGATCTGTACGGCGGTGGCAGAAGAGGGCGAGGCAGCCCTGATCCGCTACAGCGAGAAGTTCGACGGGGTCATCCCGCCCTCGCTGCGTGTCCCCGCCGAGGTGCTCCAGCGATCGCTCGCCGAGCTCGATCCCCAGCTGCGCGCCGCGTTCGAGGAGTCGATCCGGCGTCGTCGTGCGGTGTGCGCCGACGAGGCCGCGATGCCCCAACCGACCACCGAGCTGGCGCCTGGCGCCACGGTGACCACCCGATTGGTGCCCGTCGGCCGCGTCGGCCTGTACGTACCGGGCGGACTTGCGCCCCTGGCCTCGTCCGTGATCATGAACGTCGTTCCGGCGCAAGCCGCGGGGGTGGCCTCGATCGCCGTCTCGAGTCCGCCTCAGAAGGACTTCGGCGGCCTGCCCCACCCCAACATCCTCGCGCTGTGCGCCCTGCTGGGCGTCGACGAGGTGTACGCGGTGGGCGGCGCCCAGGCCATCGCGATGTTCGCCTACGGCGTGCCGGGGCTGTGCCGCAAGGTCGACCTCGTCACCGGACCCGGCAACATCTATGTCGTCGCCGCCAAGCGGCTGCTGCGCGGTCGCGTGGGCATCGACTCCGAGGCCGGTCCGACGGAGATCGCCGTCCTCGCCGACAGCACCGCCGATCCCGTACATGTCGCTGCCGACCTGCTGAGCCAGGCTGAGCACGACCCGATGGCCGGATCGGTGCTCGTCACGGCGTCGGTCGAGCTCGCGGATGCCGTCGACGCCGCGCTGGAGCCGATGGCGGCAGCGACCCATCACGCCGATCGTGTACACATCGCGCTCACCGGCGAGCAGTCGGGCATCGTGCTCGTACGGGACCTCGAGCAGGGCATCGCGGTCGTCGACGCGTACGCCGCCGAGCACCTCGAGATCCAGACGGCCGATGCTGCGAAGGTGGCCGCACGCATCCGCAACGCCGGCGCGATCTTCGTCGGCCCGTACGCGCCCGTGTCCCTCGGCGACTACTCGGCCGGCTCGACGCACGTCCTACCGACCGCTGCCGCGGCCCGTCACTCGTCCGGCCTCACGGTCGCGAGCTTCCGTCGTTCCGTACACGTCATCTCCTACGACGAGAGAGCCCTTCTCGCGCTGGCCGACGGTGTCGAGCGGTTCGCGCTCGCCGAGGACCTTCCCGCGCACGCCAACGCGATCACTGTGAGGCGGCCGCGATGAAGGCCGATGTCACCCTTGCCGACCTGCCCTTGAGACCGGAGCTGGTGGGGGAGGAGCCGTACGGAGCTCCGCAGCTCGACGTGCCCGTACGCCTCAACGTCAACGAGAACCCGTTCCCGCCGTCACCGCGCGTGCGGCAGGAGATGGCGCAGGCCATCGCCACCCTGGCCGGTGGCGTCAACCGCTATCCCGACCGAGAGGTCTGGGCGCTTCGACAGGCACTCGCCGCCTACCTCGGTCACGGCGTCACGCCCGAGATGGTCTGGGCGGCGAACGGGTCGAACGAGGTCATGACGCACGTGCTCAGCGCGTTCGGAGGTCCCGGGCGGTCCGTGCTGTCGTTCACGCCGACCTACTCGATGTATCCCGAGTACGCCCGGAACACGCACACGACCTACCTCACGGTGCCGCGCACGCCCGATCACACGCTCAACGCCTCCCTGGTCCTGGATGCGATCGCTGCGCACGACCCGACCGTGGTCGTCATCACCACGCCGAACAACCCGACCGGTACGCCGACGCCGCTGAGCGTGATCGGCGACGTGCTGGCCGGTACCGACGCGATCGTGGTCGTCGACGAGGCGTACCAGGAGTTCTCGCACGATCCCGAGTCCACGAGCCTCACCCTGCTGCCCGACCACGGCAACCTCGTCGTCAGCCGGACGATGAGCAAGGCGTTCGCGTTCGCGGGTGGTCGCCTCGGCTACCTCGCCGCGAATCCTGCGATCNNACCCGTCTACCGACGATGGGCGTCGGCGTCGTACCGTCCGATGCGAACTTCTGCCTGTTCGGTCGGTTCGCGGACCGGCATGATGTGTGGCAACGGTTGTTGGACCGCGGCGTGCTCGTGCGTGAGACGGGTCCTGCGGGCTACCTCCGGGTGTCCGCCGGTACCGAGGAAGAGATGGAGCGGTTCTACGCCGCTCTCGCGGAGGTCCTCGCCGAGGGCGCGCCGCGGCTGGAAGGCCCTGGACTGGAGAGGAAGCCATGAGCAACCGTCGCGCCACGGTGGAACGTGTCACCAGCGAGTCGAATGTGTCCGTCGAGATCGACCTCGACGGTACGGGGACGTCGTCGATCTCCACCGGCGTCGGCTTCTACGACCACATGCTGACCGCGCTCAGCCGTCACTCGCTGATCGACATGACGATCACGACCACCGGCGACGTCCACATCGACGGCCACCACAGCGTCGAGGACACCGCGATCGCGCTCGGACAGGCCATCGGCCAGGCGCTCGGCGACAAGGCGGGCATCCGCCGCTTCGGCGACGCCATCGTGCCGCTCGACGAGGCCGTCGCACAGTGTGTCGTCGACGTGGCCGGCCGTCCGTACGTGGTCTGCTCGGGCGAGCCCGCAGGCTATGAGTACGTCCGTATCGCCGGCTCCGGCGTCCCGTACGCAGGGTCCATGACCCGTCACGTCGTCGAGTCGCTCGCCATGAACGCCGGCCTGTGCGTCCACCTCACACTCCTGGCGGGCCGCGACCCGCACCACATCGCCGAGGCCCAGTACAAGGCGCTGGCCCGCGCGCTCCGCGCCGCCATCGAGCCGGACCCCAGGGTCATCGGAGTCCCCTCGACGAAGGGCGCTCTGTGACGGGTCCCCGCGTGGCCGTCCTCGACTACGGCTCGGGGAACCTTCACTCCGCCACCCGGGCGCTCGCCGAGGCGGGCGCCGACGTCGTACTCACCGCCGATCCAGAGGTCGCGGCCGAGGCGGACGGCCTCGTCGTGCCTGGTGTCGGCGCGTTCGCGGCCTGCATGGAGGGCCTGCTCGGGGTTGGCGGCGACGGCATCATCCGACGGCGAGTGGAGCAGGATCGTCCGATCCTGGGCATCTGCGTCGGCCACCAGATCCTGTTCGCGCACGGCGACGAGCACGGTTCCGTCGTCGACGGGGTGGGTATCTATCCCGGGCTCGTCACGCAGCTGCCGGCTGTACGGCTGCCGCACATGGGCTGGAACGAGGTCACTCCGGACGAGGGCTCCGCCATGTTCGTCGGCGTGAGCGACCAGCGCTTCTACTTCGTCCACTCCTACGCGGCCCTGTCACGCGCCGACCTCCCCGAAGGCGCCACCGTCACCTGGGCCCGCCACGAGGGGTACGACTTCGTGGCCGCGGTCGAATGGGGCCGAGTCTGGTCGACCCAGTTCCACCCCGAGAAGTCCGGCTCCGCCGGCGCGCGCCTCCTGCGTAACTGGCTCGCCACGCTGTAACGCTGCCGACTGTGCGCTGTGGCGGCGAGCGGCCGCCGGACAGGCAATCGTGGCTTGTGGTACGCGACATGCCGGACGGGTTGTCGCTGGCGCCCCCATTGCCTGTATCGGGACGCGGCCAGGGCCTGGGACGGTGCGCCGCTGCGTGAGTGCGTCGCCTTGGCGATGTCGGCTTGGTCTGTGTCCCGGCGGGCCGCGGTTTGGTCTGTATCCCGCCGAGACGTGGGACTGGTCAGCATCTAGGGGCCGAGGTCCCGACTCGGGTAGGGTTCCGGCCGTGGAGTCACTCGTACTGTTGCCCGCGGTTGACGTGCAGAACGGCCAGGCCGTCCAGCTGGTCCAGGGGGTGGCCGGGTCCGAGAAGGTGTTCGGAGATCCTCTCGCCGCGGCTCAGCGCTGGCAGGACGACGGTGCCGACTGGATCCACCTAGTCGACCTCGACGCCGCGTTCGGCCGCGGCTCCAACGCGGAGACCATCGCCGAGATCGTCGGGGCGATGAACCTCAACGTGGAGCTGTCCGGTGGGATCCGCGATGACTCGAGCCTCGAGCGGGCGCTCGCGACCGGGTGCCGCCGCGTGAACATCGGTACCGCCGCGCTGGAGAACCCCGAGTGGTGCGTCGACATCATCGCCTCGTACGGCGATCGGATCGCCATCGGCCTCGATGTCAAGGGCACACGGCTTGCCGCGCGTGGCTGGACCCGCGAGGGCGGTGACGTGTACGAGACGCTGGCGCGGCTGTCCGACGCGGGCTGCGAGCGGTTCGTCGTCACCGACGTCGCCTCGGACGGCATGCTCACCGGCCCCAACATCGAGCTGCTCAAGGAGATCTGCGCCCGTACAGACGCGAAAGTCGTCGCCTCGGGCGGCATCTCGTCGCTGGCCGACCTCCGTACGCTCACGGGTCTCGTACCGCTCGGCGTCGAAGGCGCCATCATCGGCACCGCGCTGTACGTGGGGAACTTCACCCTCACCGACGCGCTTGCCCTGACCCGCGACCCCGCCGGGAGCGCACTGTGACGGCAGCGCCGGCGGCCGCGTTCCAGTCGGAGCACGTACAGACCGATCCGTCACCGCTGCTCGACGGGAAGCTGGCCGA
>PMLO01000202.1:0-1575 GCA_003158895.1 Propionibacteriaceae bacterium | reverse complement strand
GTCGCTCTCGTCAAGAAGAAGATCTTCACGACGGTCCGCGATGCAGCCGGTGGGGCGGAGGAGCTCGTCGCCGCACGCATCGAGGTCCTCGAGGGAGACCTGCCGAACGTACCGGTGCTGCCCCGCGACATCGACGTACTGCTCCACTGCGCCGGCGACGTCTCGTTCGACCCGCCGATCGACCAGGCGTTCCTCACGAACGTGGTCGGTACGAAGGCGTTGCTGACCCGGCTTCTCGAGTCGGTGACCGGCCCGGACGGGACTCTTCAGAGGGTCCCGCACTACGTGCACGTGTCCACCGCGTACACAGCCGGCCGTCGCCGCGGCGCCATCCCCGAGGCCGCGCACTCGCACGACGTGGACTACGAGGCGGAGATGAAGGCCGCGCTCGCGATGAAGGACCTCATCGAGGCCCAGTCGCGGACCGCGTCGCAGTTGACGAAGCTCCGTAGGCAGGCAGAGCGGCTGCATCGGCAGGCCGGCTTCCTGACCACCGCGGAGGACACGGAGACGCGTCGCAAGGAGTGGGTGGCCAACCAGCTGGTCGCCGCCGGTACGGAACGGGCCCGATCGCTCGGCTGGACCGACGTGTACACGTTCGCCAAGGCCATGGGGGAGCGCGTCGTCGCCGACGTCGCGCGTGACATCAAGGTCTCCGTCGTACGGCCCGCGATCGTCGAGTCGAGCCTCATCCACCCGTACCCGGGCTGGATCGAGGGCTTCAAGATGGCCGACCCGATCATCCTCGCGTACGGCCGGGGGAGCCTGCCCGAGTTCCCTGCCTCGCCGGACGCGGTCATCGACATCATCCCCTGCGACTTCGTCGTCAACGCGATCCTCGCGGTGTGCGCGACCGATCCCGAGGTCGGAGTGCCCGAGTACTACCACGCGGCGTCAGGCGCCAGGAACCCGCTCACGTTCCGCGGCATCTTCGAGCACGTCCATCGCTACTTCTCGGAGCACCCGTACGGAACCGGTCAGCAGTCGGCGAAGCTGGCCATCTGGGAGTTCCCCGGCGCGGCACCGGTCCAACGCCTGCTGCAGGCGACAGAGATGCTGCACGGGGTGGCGGAGCGCGTCCTCACGTACATCCCTCGCAGTCCGATGACCAGAGGCCTCGCCGCGAAGCTCGACCGGGGCGGCAGCCAGCTCACGTTCCTCCGCAAGTACCTGTCGCTGTACTCGGAGTACCTCCAGTCCGAGCTCCACTTCGTCGACGACAGGACGCTGGCGCTGCACCGCTCGCTGCATCCCGACGACGTCGCCACGTGGGGCTTCGACAGCGCGGCGTTCGACTGGGACGAGTACATGGTCGGCATTCACATCCCGTCCATCACCGATCCCGTACGACGCCTGGAGTCGGCCCGTCGCCGCCGCGGCGAACGCAGCTCCACGTACCGCGAGCTCAAGCCGCTGGCCGAGGGCGAGGAGCGACCCAACGTGCTCGTCGCGTTCGACCTGGACGGCACGGTGCTCAGCACGAACGTGCTCGAGACGTACCTGTGGGCACGCCTGCCGGAACTGCCCGTCAGCGGCAGACTCAAGGAGCTCGCCGGCGTGGTGTCGCAGCTGCCC
>PMLO01000067.1 GCA_003158895.1 Propionibacteriaceae bacterium | reverse complement strand
CGAGCCGTCCTCGCTGTGCCGGACGACCTCGAGGGGAGCGTCAGTCGCGGGTCCGGCCTCGACACTCGATACCGGAGGGGCGGCCGGGATCCGGCGGGTGCCGAGGTGCAACGGCCCTAGCCGGCGGGGGACGGCGATCTCGGCCTTCCGTCCGGTGAGCGCGCTGTGCGACGCGTGGCCCACGGCACTGATGACGGCGGCGGCCTCGAGGTCNNGGCCGCACGGCGACGCAGCAGCTCGGTGAGCGTCTCGGCAGGCTGCGGGACGCCGCCGCGGGTGACGGACCAGAGGCCGAACGTCCGCTCCACCGAGGGTCGGCTCAGCAGCCAGTACGGGGTCTCGCCGGGCGCCGACCCGAGCCGATCCGCCACGGATCGTACGAGCGCCGCGAGGCGTGGATCCGGCAGGTGGTCGGCCACGGAGGCGATCGTACGGGGGTCGGCGAGGAACCGATGCGTACGGAACTCGGCGAGGTCGGCCTCGGTCTCGAGACCCGCGCGACGGACCAGCTGCCAGGTCTCATCGGCCGCGTCGAGGAGGTCGCGCCAGGCGGTTGCGGCGTCCTCGCCGGCCAGCTTCGCCACGGCCGCGTACTGCTCTCCGCGATCGGTGGGTAGGTCGAGCGTGGAGCCGTCAGCGAACTCGTGACGTGTCGGTGCGGCGGGCACGAGCTCGTACCCCTCGCTCGCGAGCGCCGCGTCGAGGATCCGTCCCGACTTGCGGAACAGGTCGCGCCACGCGGCGGGCAGAGCCACGACGGGACGGCTCAGCCATGGGTCGGGTGAGGGGCCGGGCGACTCGTCGATCACGACGACATGGTGGCCGACCCGCGCGAGCCTGACGGCGGCGGCCAGCCCACCGGGCGAGGCGCCGATGACGACGACGGGGCGCGCAGCAGTGGCTGCGAGCGGGTGGTTCCTCACGCGGTCCCTGGTGCGATGTCCCGGGCCATCCAGCGCCGGAGTGCCCGCCAGCCTTTCTTGATCCGGCTGAACGCGAACCACAGCACGACGAAGCCGATGACGAGGATGACGCCGGCGACGATCGCTGCCGGGATCGGATAGGTGGCCGCCAGACTCACCACGCCGGCCACGGCGACGTTCTCGCCCAGCGACACGCCGATGTTGGTCACCGGTTCGGGGGAGGTGTTCACCGCGAGCCGTACGCCGGCCTTCGTGAGGTGGCTCAACAATGCGGTGACACCGCCGACGGCGGCGAGGGCGATCGTCGTCAGGTCGCCGTGCGCGCCGCCGATGAGGGCACCGATGACGGCACCGGCTACGGGTCGTACGACGGTGGAGATGGTGTCCCAGAGCGAGTCGACGTACGGGATCTTGTCGGCGACGAACTCCACGAGGGTGAGGACCGCCATGACGATGAGGACGTCGGTCCGTTGGAAACCCTCAGGGATGCCGCCGGTGTGTGCGAACCGGCCCAGCAGGCCGAGGAGGAGCACGGTCGCGTATGCGTTGAGACCGCTCGCCCAGCCCGTGGCGAACGTGAGGGGAAGGAGCTCCACGCGCTAAGAGTAGGGGGCGTCAGCCGCTCATGTGACTGGCGATTTCAGCGAGTCTGGTGTAGAGGTTGTTGGACGCACCTGCGAACGCGCTGACGGCCCCCATGATGACGACGACGATGACCGCGAGGAGCAGTCCGTACTCGACCGCGGTCGCGCCACGGCGGAAGTCGCCGAGCCGGCACACGACGGCTGCGTGGACACGCATCACGAGAGCGCTCATGTTTCCCCTCACGGAGCCGGTTGGGCGATGAGACCCCTTCGAGGGACATCTCACCTCAGACCAGGACCAGGCGCTCGGTCGATGAATGATCTCTCACGGGTGCTCTCTTGACGGAATGTCTGAGGCGGGGGTTATAGTTACAGACGTTCGAACATCAGTTCGATTAGCGGCTGGGGAAGGTCGCAATCACGCTGTTCGGCATGCCGGGACGGCCTCGGTGCGACGGTCCTCGACCCCCGTCGCACCGAGGCTTCCCCACTCGGGTCGAGACGAGCGGTGCACTGGAGACGACCTGTGGGGAGATGACGATGCGGAGATATGACGAGCCGATCCACGTCAAGCATGGCGCGGACAGGGCCGCGCCCGAGCAGTTCGTGTGGCGCGGGCGGTTATGGCAGGTCCGTGACATCGTCACGCGGTGGCTCGAGACGGGAGCCTGGTGGGACTCGCCGCTCGTACGGTCGGCGCGGGGAGACGACATCGGCGAGACCTTGCCCGCTGAGGAGACCGACCTGCTCGCCGAGCACGAGGTGTGGCGGGTGCTGGCGGCGGTGGGCGGCTCCGGCAGCCCGGGGGTGTACGAGCTGGACCACGCTCGCGGCACTGGTGGCTGGCGGCTGCGCGCCGTCGTCGACTGAGGACGGTGCGACGACATGGCTGTCGAGACCACTGACCTCATGCCCGCTGACCTCATGCCCGCTGACCTCGTGTCCGTCCCGCCCTACCTCACCGACCTGCGGCGCGCTGAGCAGGCGCTGCTGGCGGCGGAGCTGAGCACAACCCCCGCCGATCGCTACCTCGCCGCCCACCTTGCGGCGATGCGTACGGCTGTCACCGTGCTCGCCGTCAGGGCGCGACCGCGTCACAGCAGCGGCCCAGCCGACGTGTGGCAGGTGCTCGCTCATCTCGCACCCGAGTTCGGGGAGTGGGCGGCGTTCTTCGCCGCCGGACGCCAGAAGCGCCTCCTCGTACAGGCCGGGGCGACGGCGCTGGTGAGCGAGCGCGAGGCAGACGACCTGCTGCGCGACGCCCAGGACTTCCACGACCTCGTCGCGCGCCGTCTCGCCGCGGCGTGGCGCCGTCGCCGGCGAGAGGTACGGGCCGGCACATGATCCCCTTCGTCCACCTCAGGGTGGCGTCGGGCTACTCGCTGCAGTACGGGGCGTCGCACCCGTCGGCGCTCGTGGCCCGCGCTGCCCAGCTCGGCCTCGACACACTCGGCCTCACCGACAGGGACGGCCTGTACGGGGCGATCCGGTTCGCGAAGGCGTGCCTCGCCTCAGGCATCGCCCCGGTGATCGGCGTCGACCTCGCGGTGCCGTCCGATGTGGCCCCTGACGGCCGCCGCGGCCGGACCCCGGTCCGGGGCGGCCAGCTGCGCGACGCGCGCCACCCGCGGGTCGTCGTGACGGCCAGGTCGAAGGCGGGCTGGGCCGCGTTGTGCCGGCTGGTCTCGGCGATCCATCTCACGGGGGAGCGTGGCTCACCGCTCGCGACGATCGACCAGATCGCCCAGGCGGCATCGACCGGCGACCTGGTCGTACAGCTCGGCGCCGACTCGGCGCTCGGTCTCGCCGCCGCTGACGGGCGTGTGGACGACGCGGTCGCCGAGCTCTCCCGATGGCGCGCTGCGTTGCCGCACGACGCGCTGGTGATCGCGCCGACCTGCCACGACGTCGAGGGAGGTGGTGTCGGCTCCGAGCTTCAAGCGGCCCGCCTGGTGGCGCTGGCCGACGACCACGGCTTGCCGGCGGTGCTCACCAACGCCGTACGGATGGCCGAGCGGCAGCAGGCGATGACGATCGACGTGCTCGACGCCGCGCGCCGCCTCGTACCGCTCGATGTGCGCAACGTCGACCGCCGCAACGCCGAGGGTTACCTCAAGGGCACCGAGGCGATGATCGAGGTGGCGGAGCGGGTCGCCACCCGAGCAGGCCGCGGCACAGGCGGCGCCGACCGGCTGCTGGGACAGACGCGCGACCTGGGGCTGGAGTGCGCGCTCGACCCGCGCGCCGACATCGGCCTCGGCGAGATCCACCTTCCCGAGCTCGACGTGCTGGGCGTCAGCGGAGGCCAGGTCGAGGCCATCCGCGCGTTGCGGCAGCGCTGCGAGGCGGGGATGGGCGACCGCTACCCGGGTGCCGGCGCCGCGATCGAGCAGCGGCTGACCGACGAGCTGGCGGTCATCGAGCACCTCGGCTTCGCCTCGTACTTCCTCACCGTCGCCGACGTCGTGGGGCTCATCCGAACCCTCAACATCCGCTGCGCCGCACGGGGGTCGGGTGCGGGCAGCCTCGTCAACTACCTGCTGGGCGTCTCCGGCGTCGACCCGATCCGCTACAACCTCATCCTCGAGCGGTTCCTGTCGCCGCTGCGGCAGGCGCTGCCGGACATCGACCTCGACGTCGAGTCGGCCCGGCGCACCGAGGTGTACGACGCGATCCTGGCCACGTTCGGCGGCGACCGGGTGGCGTGCGTGGCGATGCTCGACACGTACAGGGTCCGTCACGCCGTGCGCGACGTGGGCGCGGCGCTGTCACTGCCGCCGGGCGAGGTCGACGCGATCGCCAAGACGTTCCCGCACATCCGAGCGCGTGACGCCCGTGCCGCGCTGCGCGACCTGCCGGAGCTGCGCGCCGCCGGTCTCGGCGAACGCCGACTGAACGTGCTGTTCGACCTCGTCGAGTCGCTCGACGGGTTGCCGCGCCACGTGGCGCTCCACCCGTGCGGGGTGCTGCTCAGCGACGCGACCCTGCTCGACCGCACACCGGTCGAGGCGAGCTTCGGCGGCTACCCGATGAGCCAGTTCGACAAGGACGACGTCGAGGACATCGGGCTGCTCAAGCTCGACGTGCTGGGGATCCGGATGCAGTCGTCGTTCGCTCATGCGCTGGACCAGATCGAGCGTACGGAGTCGGTGCACCTCGACATCGACGCGCTGGCGCCGTTCGACGACCCGGCCACGTACGACATGATCTCTCACGCCGCGACGCTCGGCTGCTTCCAGATCGAGTCGCCGGGCCAGCGGGAGCTCGTCGCGAAGTTCTCGCCCGAGACGTTCGACGACATCATCATCGACATCTCGCTGTTCCGGCCAGGTCCGGTGAAGTCCGACATGATCACGCCGTTCCTCGAGGCCAGGCAGGGCTGGAAGGAGCCGTACTACCCGCATCCCGACATCGAGCCGGTACTCGCCGAGACGTGCGGCGTCGTCGTGTTCCACGAGCAGATCATCAAGCTCATCGCCGTCGCTACCGGGTGCAGCCTCGCGCAGGGCGACGAGGCGCGACGGGCGCTGGGCGACCTGGAGGGGCAGGAGACCGTACGGCGCTGGTTCGTACCGGGAGCACTGCGCCACGGCTACTCCCCGGAGCTCGTGGAACGGTTGTGGGAGATCCTCACCTCGTTCGCGTCGTTCGGCTTCTGCAAGGCGCACGCGGCGGCGTTCGCGCTGCCCACGTACCAGTCGGCCTGGCTCAAGGCCCACTACCCGGCACACTTCCTGGCCGGGGTGCTCACCCACGACCCCGGCATGTACCCGAAGCGGCTTCTCCTCGACGAGGCCCGTCGGCTCGGCGTCGCCATCCTCGGCCTCGACGTCAACGCCAGCGACGGCGGTTACCGCGTGGAGCGGCTGACCGACGGCGATGCGCTCGTACCGGTCGACCCGCCCACGACCCCACCCGCGCGTCGCCGCGAGGTGCCGCCGCTGGCGGACACGCGCGGCCTCGAGACCAGACTCGGGCCGGGCGCCGGGCTGCCCGACGGCCGGCCGTGGGGGATCTGGATGTCGCTGGCCGACATCTCCGGCATCTCAGGCGAGGCGATCTCCCGTATCGTCGCCGGCCGTCCGTACAGCTCGCTCACCGATTTCTGGACCCGCGCCTCCGTGGCCCAGCCGGTGGTCGAGCGGCTGATCCTCGCCGGCGGGTTCGATCGTACGTACGGGATCGGGCGGTCGCTGCCCGTCGGCGCCCGGGGGCAGGTTACGCGGCGTGACCTGCTGCTGTCGCTGGCCGATCTCGGCCGGATGGCCAAGGTCGACGCGAGGGCGACGCGGGCCAGGGGGGTCCGGGCCGCCGCGCGCATGCCGCGGCTGGTCTCCGACGATCCGCGCGACCTGGCCAAGCGGCAGTCCCAGGCGTCGGCGCCCGTCGGCATCCCCGAGGTGCAGCAGCCGTTCGACTTCCAGACCGAGGCCGTCGACGTACCGGCCTCCGGCCTGCCCGAGATGACCGATGCCGAGCGGGTCACTGCCGAGCTGAGCATCCTCGGCATCGACGTCTCGAACCACGTCGTGTCGCGTCACCGTCGCCTGTTCGCCGCGCTCGGTGTCACGCCGGCGGCCGACCTGCTGAGCGTCCGCAACTCGGCGGAGGTGCTCGTCGCGGGGGTGAAGGTGGCGACGCAGACGCCGGCGGTACGGTCCGGGCGGCGGGTCATCTTCCTCACCCTCGACGACACGACGGGCCTGTCGGACGCGACGTTCTTCGAGGACGTCCAGGGCCCGTACGCGGCGACGGTCTTCGCGTCCTGGCTGCTCGTGGTGCGAGGAGTCATGAGGCGTACGGGACCCCGTGGCCGGTCGCTGCGCGCCACCGCGGCGTGGGACCTCACCGTGCTGCAGGCGGCCTGGGACGCCGAGCTCGACCGTACGGGCAGCGAGGACTCGGCGCTGGCCGCGGTGGAGCGGCTGATGGCCGTCGTCCCCGCGGGCTACAGCCTGATCGGCGAGCTGGTCGAAGACCCGACGGTTTCAGCGCCGCAGGGCACTGCCGACACGCAGGAGCACGGTCGTGCAGGTGGCATGGGTCAGCGCCGGGTGCTCGTTCATGCGAGCGGCGCGCTGCAGTCCCCGTACGCGGACGTGAAGCCCAGCGGCCTGTCCCCGGCGGACGCGCCGCGCAAGCTGTGGCACTCCAGCCCGCACAGCTCGGGCAGGTGAGCCATGCCGTTCGGGTGGGGCACGAGTGCGAGCGTGTACGAGGGGCCGCAGGCGCCAGGCCGCGTCGTCATGCACGTCGACATGGACTGCTTCTACGCCTCGGTCGAGCTGCGTCGCCGTCCGGATCTGGTGGGCCTGCCGATGTTCGTCGGCGGCGCGACTCGGGGCGTGGTGCTGTCGGCCACGTACGAGGCGCGCCAGTACGGGGTTGCCAGCGGCATGCCGACGACGACCGCGCGCCGGTTGTGCCCGCAGCTCGTGGCGCTCCCGCCCGACTTCGACACGTACACCGAGGTGTCGGCCGGCATCGTCGCGATCTTCGAGTCGGTCGCCGCGCACGTCGAGGTGACGAGCATCGACGAGGCGTTCTGCGACATCAGCGGGGCGATCCGCGGCTTCGGGTCGCCGGAGGCGGTGGGGGAGCACGTCAGGTCGCTGGTCGCTGACGAGCAGCAGATCGGGTGCTCGGTGGGGATCGGCCCGTCGAAGTTCGTCGCGAAGCTCGCGTCGAAGCAGGCGAAGCCGGACGGGATGCGGGTCGTCGAGACCGACGATGTCATCGCGTTCCTCCACCCGCTGCCGGTCGAGGCGCTCTGGGGCGTGGGGGAGTCGACGGCCGGCAAGCTCCACCAGTTGGGGCTGCGGACGGTGGCCGACCTCGCGTACGTACCGAAGACGACGCTGGTGCGCGCATTCGGCGCCCACCAAGGCTCGCTGCTCGCCGACCTCGCGTGGGGCCGCGACACCAGCCGCGTGGTCGCGACGACGCGGGAGCGCAGCATCGGCTCGGGGGAGACGTTCGGCAAGGACACCGACGACCCGACGCGAGTACGGGTCGAGCTGCTCCGGATGTCGGACCGCACGGCGTCACGCGTGAGGGCGGCGGGCATGGTGGGCCGTACGGTCGTGCTGGGTCTCCGGCTGAGCGACTTCACAGACCTCACCCGTTCGGTGACGCTGCCCAGCCCGACGGACGTGACGGGCGAGATCCACGCCGCGGTCGTCAGGCTGTTCGACGGGCTGGCGCTGCAGCGGGCGAGGATCCGCAAGGTGAGCGTACGGCTGCAGGGCCTCGTCGAGGCCGACTCCGCCTACCAGCAGTTCGCCCTCGACACCCCCGATCGCGGCTGGCGCGAGGCGGAGGTGGCGATGGACCGCGCGATCCGCCGGTACGGCCCGCACGCCGTCCAGCGCGCGGCACTGACACGACACGTACCGACGATCGACCAGGGCGGCCTCAAGGACGCGTTGTAGCCGCCGGCTGAAGGAGGAGACGCGGTCGATCCAACACTCGGACGCTGATACCATCATTTGAGCATCCGAGAGAAGGAACGGCTATGACTTCCGACACATCCGCACCGGAAACGATTGGCTTCGGTGGGCTCGGTGCTCGCTTGAACTGGCTCCGCGCAGGCGTCCTGGGAGCCAACGACGGCTTGGTGTCGGGCGCAGGGATCTGCATCGGAGTCGCTGCCGCGAACCCCACGAATACCCCGGCCATCCTCACCGCCGGCGTNNGAGTACGTGTCGGTCTCCAGCCAGCGCGACACCGAGGTGGCGCTCATCGCCAAGGAACGCCACGATCTCGTCGCGACACCCACGGAGGAGTTCGACGAACTCGTCGCTGTCTACCAGGGGCAGGGACTGACTGAGGCGACAGCTCGACAGGTCGTCAAGGAGCTCACCGCACACGACCCCCTTGCGGCGCATCTGCGTGCCGAGTACGGCATCCACCAGGACGAGCTCACCAACCCATGGCACGCCGCCGCCGCCTCGGCGATCGCCTTCACCTCAGGCTTCCTTCTTCCCCTGCTGGCTATGGTGCTGATCCCCGCAGCGATCCGGATCCCCATCACCGTGGCGGTCGCAGTCCTCGGACTGTTCGCCACCGGATGGGTCAGTGCTCACATCAGCGACTCCGCCAAGCACCACCCGATCATGCGCAACGTCCTCGGCGGAAGCGCCGCCATGGCTCTCACCTGGATCATCGGTCACCTATTCGGAGTGATCACCGGCTGATCGCCCGCCCGGCGCAGATGAACGCAGCCGGAGGTCGGCGTGATGGTCGACGGCCTGGGCGATGAGCTCGACCACGTGGGGATCGTCAACGCTGTAGAACTGGTGCCGACCGTCGGCGCGTGAGGTGATCAAGCGAGCCGCTCGCATCCGGCGCAGGTGATGGCTGGTCGTGGCGAGGGACGCTCCGATCGCGTCAGCCAGGCCCGTCACGTCCCGCTCGCCCTGGCTCAGCACCCAGAGCAGGTGAATCCTGATCGGCGAGCCCAGCATTGCCAGGGTTTCTGCCGCATCCGCAAAGTCCGATGCCACGACACGGTCGCGATCGACGACGGATACCAGGCGTGACACGAGTTGATCGTAGTCGGTGCGACGAGCGGCGCCTCGCAGGCGAGGCGCCGCTGCGCATCAGACCAGGGCCTTCTGTACCGTCGCCACGAGTTCGGCCCAGGACTTCTCGAACTTCTCGACGCCCTCGTTCTCGAGCGTGAGGAAGACGTCGGTCATGTCGATGCCGGCGGTCTCGAGGACCTTCATCGTGGCGGCTGCCTCCATGTCGCTGCCGATGACCGGCTCGCCGATCTCGCCGTGGTCGGCGTAGGCCATGAGCGTCTTCTCCGGCATCGTGTTCACGGTGTTCGGGGCGACGAGGTTCGCCACGTACAGGGTGTCGGGGTAGTCAGGCGACTTGACGCCGGTCGACGCCCACAGCGGGCGCTGCTCATGGGCACCCTTGGCCTTGAGCGCCGCGAAGCGCTCACTGCCGAAGATCTCCTCGTACGCGGCGTACGTGAGCTGGGCATTGGCGAGACCCGCCTTGCCCTTGAACGCCAGGGCCTCGCCGCCGATCTCGTCGAGGCGGCGGTCGATCTCGGTGTCCACCCGCGACACGAACAGCGAGGCGACGGAGCGGATGCGGCTGAGGTCGAAGCCGGACTTGTCCGCCTGCTCGAGCCCGTACAGGTAGGCGTCGACGACCTCGCGGTAGCGCTCGACACTGAAGATGAGGGTGACGTTGACGCTGATGCCGGCGGCGATGGTCGCGCTGATCGCAGGAAGGCCCGCACGCGTCGCCGGGATCTTGATCAGCACCTCGTCACGGCCGACGCGTTCGTGGAGGTCGCGCGCCTGGGTGATCGTTGCCTCGGTGTCGTGAGCGAGACCGGGCTCGACCTCGATCGATACCCGGCCGTCCTTGCCGCCCGTGGAGCGGTACGTATCGGCGAACAGATCGCACGCGTCCCGTACGTCCGTCGTTGTCAGCTGCTTGATGGCTTCCGCGGCCTCGACGCCCTTCGTGCGCAGCGTGGCGAGCTGCTCGTCGTACGCGTTCCCGTGGCCGATGGCGGCATCGAAGATCGTCGGGTTGGTCGTCACGCCGACCACCGAGTAGTCGCGGATCAACCCGGCGAGGTTCCCGTCCGTGAGACGTTCTCGGGACAGGTCGTCGAGCCAGATAGACACCCCGGCGTCGGACAGTTCACGCATCCGCTGGTTCATGAAGAGCTCCTTCTCAGTTGTCCTCAGACTATGTTCACCAGACCAAGGCTCAGCGTGTCTTTCGGAGTTGTGCCTAGCGACCTAGACTGAGGCGAGAAGACACGAGGAGGTGACCATGGCCCTTTCGGAGAAAGAGCAGGAACTGCTCGCTCAGATGGAGGCCGCCCTCGCAGCGGAGGATCCGAAGCTGGCGAGCACCCTTCGGGGTAAGGCGCCGCACGCCGTGCACCGCCGTCGTGCCGCCCTGGCAGCCATCGGTTTCGTCGCGGGGGTCGCTGTTCTGATCGCCGGGATGAGCGTGAACTGGCTGGTGAGCGTCATCGGGTTCGTTCTCATGCTGGTCTCCACCGTGTCGGCGCTCGCGTCCTGGAGCCGTGCGACCGCGACGACCAAGCACCGCACCAGCGACGCGCAGGACTTCCTGCACCGTCTTGAGGAGCAGTGGCGCAAGACCGACGACAGCAGCTCCGAGTAGCGAACGAGCCTTTCGCTGTGGCGCTGTTTCCACGAGGGTTGTGGTCGCTTTCAGCAGGGTCGACGAGGCGTCTGAGGGTTCGACGGGAGTTGTTGTCGTTGTGCGGCCGCATCCGGTCCTGAGAACGACCACAACCCTCGTTGAACTCGGAGACCTTGCTTCCACCCCGCCCATTCCGACCACAACTCCCGTTGAAGCGAGGACCCGCTTCCCCCCATTCCGACCACACTCGAGACGAGTGCGACCTGGAGGGCCACACCTGGTGAGGGGCGACGACATGCGGCGCGAGGCGACTCGTCCCCGGGCGAAGTGAATCGTCCCGACCGGACTCAGCGGCTCGCTGAGCCCACAGGCCGCTGGAACGCCTCGTCCTCGGGGCTGGTGAGGTGATCCGTCTCCTCGGTCGGCGCGTCTGGGGCCGGTCGCGTGGTGATGCGGCTCCACCACTGGCGCGCTGCGTACGTCAACGACGCGGGCAGAAGGATGCGGCCCAGCCTGCGGTACCAGGGCCGCGACGCGTCCAGTCCTGACAGGACCGCGTCGATCTGCCGCCTGAGGCCCTCGACATCGTCGAGGTGCTGGGAGTAGCGGGACTGCTCCACCGCTGACACGACACCGGACAGAGCTGTCTCCGCGACGTCGTGGGGCAGCCGCTGCCCGACCACATCGGCGATCTGGCGCGGCGTTCCCTGCGGCCATCGATGACCGAGGTCCAGCCAGGTGTCGCGGACCTCGAGCCACGCCCGCGAGATGGACTCGTGCGGGTCTGGCGCTGGTCCGAGCCTGGAGCGACGAAGCAGCCGCCGGCTGACCATCGGCGCCACCAACAGCAGAAGCAGGATCAGCCCGACCACACCGAGCACGATCCACGTGCGGATCCGCGACGACTGGGACGTCGTGATGCCCACGGAGCTCGGCGACTGGTGGTCCTGAGTCGCCTGAGCGGACGGCTGGACCGAGCTGCTGGCGCTCGGTGCGGCGGCGCTGCTGGGGGCGGCCGACGGCTGGTTCGCAGCCACGACCGTCCATGGTGGGGGAACGGCGACCGATGGGGTCGGCTCGAACCGCACCCACCCCTGCCCCTCGAAGTACAGCTCCGGCCACGCGTGCATGTCGTGGCTCGTCACGAGCCAGTGGTCGCCCGACTGCGTGCCCGGCAGGAAGCCCACCGCCACACGTGAGGGGATGCCTGCGACGCGTGCCATGAGCGCCATGGCCGAGGCGTACTGGACGCAGTAGCCGGTCTTGGTCTTGAAGAGGAACGTCGAGATGGCGTCGTACGAGGTCTGGCCTGAGGCACCTTGCACCGAGTAGCTGAACGGCGACGAACGGAGGTAGGCCTGGATCGCCGCGGCTTTGAGCGCGGGCGCGTCGACCCCGGTGGTGAGCTGGTTGACGAGCTGGACGATCGGGGTCGGGATGTCCGCGGGGATATCGAGCGTCATCGACTGGCCATCGGGGACGCCGACCTTGGCCGTCGACAGGGCCGCACCGTTCGGTTCGATGTCCCAGCTCTCGACGGTGTAGGTCTGCCCGACCGTGGCTTGGGTCCGGTTCGCACCGGTCGCGATGATCATGAGGGAGGCCGGATCGTACGACCATTCGCCCGTCGCGTTCTGGGCCCGCGGCGCGTAGGGGACCGGCAGGTACATCGAGGAGAAGTCGTCGATCTGGATGTTCGTGACGCGAGCCCCGCCCGACGGTGCAGTCGCCACCCCTGGCACACCGCCCAGCGCGCCCTGTTTGAGCGTGACCTGGGATTGCGACCACCCGTCGACGTTGAGGACCGGCAGGGTCGCGAGCCGGAGGTACGTGCCGGTCGGCTTGTTGGTCGTGTACGACAGGACCTGGCGGCTGGCTCCCTGCTCAAGGTTCTTCCGCAGGTCGATCGACGGGTCGACCATCTGGATGGGTCCGGTGCCGTTCGGCCGGAGAGACGAGAAGAAGGTCGGCGACAGCGTCGGCAGCATCACGCCGAGGATGACCGCAGCGACGAGCGTGGGTGTCGCGACGACCACGGACAGCCGCCAGATGCCTCGCGAACCGCGCGACATCGCACTGTCGTGGCTGAGGTTCCGGGTCCAACGACGGTCGCTGTTCAGTCCGTCGGCGAACAGGATCGCGAGGTAGCCGATGACGACGACGAGGAACGACACGACATTGACGTCAGTACGCAGCGCGACCGCCGGGATGAGATAGAGCGCGAGTAGCGGGGCCAGCGTCCAGGCCGGCCTCTCCAGCGTGTCGGCCAGGATGCCGGCGACGAGGAAGAGCAGCACCACGATGAGCGTGAGGATGATCTGCGTGCCAGGGTCCGCGGGCATCGGGGCCGCCGATGTCTGGATGTGGTTGTAGCCCGAGCGGAGCAGTGGGACCAGCCGGGCGTACCAGGCGACATCGGACGGGCCCGGGCCGATGGCAAGCGAAACAGCCAGTGCTGCCGCCAGCAGGATCTGGATCCCGTTGACGACCACCTTGGCGAGGCGGAGCCGGTCCCCGACGACGGCGGCGACGCTGAGCACGGCGATGAGGAGCCACGCCGGGTACAGGTAGCTGGCGTCCTCTGTGAGGGGCAGCAGCGTCATGGCGCCGATGAATCCGGCGATCGTCGTCGCGATCCAGAGCCTGTCGACGGGGCGCATCAGACGTACTCCCCGACCCTGTCGAGATTCGTCCACGCGTCCATGACCTCCATGCCCGAACTGACCTCGATGACCCGCCAGCCGACGTTGCGCATCCGGTCGAGTGCGGCGCGGTGCTCGTCGTACTGCCCCGGAGTGCTCCGTTCTCCCCGTGTGGTGAACGTGTCGGGGTCGAGCACGAAGGCGAAGCATCTGGCGCGGTTGCGCTGGGCTCCGAGCAGCACCTCCACGTCGCCGCGGGTGAGCCGCCCCAGTACCGACACCATCAGCTGGCCGCGCTGGGCGAGCGCCGCGTGCTCGACGGTACGGGTCAGGGTTGCTCTGGGCGACGTCGTGACGTCCGTCATCGAGTCGATGATCTGCTGGCGCGAGACTGTCGCCTGCGTCATGCGCTCGCCGCGGACCATGGCCCCGCTCGCGTCGAAGAGGTCGACCCGGAATCCGGCGTCCACGAAATGGAGCCCGATGGAGGCGGCCGCCGACACCGCCCACTCGAACGAGCTGCCGCGACCTGTACCGGCGTGGGCCGAGGACCGCGAGTCGAGGATGACGATGGCCGTCGGGTCCCAGGCCTGCTCCTCGCGACGTACGAACAGCTCGCCACGGCGTGCGGTGGTGCGCCAGTGGATGCGGCGGACGTCGTCGCCCGCGTGGTACTCGCGGACCAGGACGTCGTCCGACCCTATGACACCGGCCTTCTGCGGCAGCGCGTCGCCGGTGGAGCCGGCGCCACTCACCGTACGCATCATCGGCAGCGGCACGATCCGCGGCGTGATCTGTACCTCGCTGGTCGCGCTGAAGCGCCGATCGAGCTTGACGAGCTGGAACGGGTCCGTGGCGCGTACGGTCAGAGGCCCCGTGTGGAACCGCCCGCGTCGCAGGCCGGCCATGGGGTACGTGATCTCGCGGCGCCACTCGCCGGCGAACCGGTGGACGGTGAAGCGCGGTGGCCGGCCGAGACCTCGCGGCACGTCGTCCTCGAAGTGAAGCAGGCCTGTCGGCAGCTGCCCCGACTTCGTGATCACCAGCTCGCCTGTGAGCCGCTCGCCGACGATCGCCTCCTGCGGCGTGACCCGGCGCTCGCACGTGAGCCGCAGCCGGCTGCGCGCGACGATGAGCATCGCGACCAGCGGCAGGAGGAAGAGGAACAGGCCGAACCAGAGCACATCCCGCTGGCCGAAGAGGACGCCGCCGAGCAGCAGCACTGCGCCGACCACGACAAACGCCTTGCCGCGTAGCGTCAGCAGAAGCCAGGGGTTGTACCGCACGTCACCTACCTCTTGTCCGGGACCGGAACCGACTGCACCGCCTTCGTGATGATCTCCGCCACCGACCGCCTCGAGAGCTGGGCCTCGGTGGACGGGAGGGTCCGGTGAGCAAGTACGTTCACGGCCAGGTCGGCGATGTCGTCCGGCAGCACGTAGTCGCGGCCGGACAGTGCCGCCTTGGCGCGCCCGGCCCGAAGCAGCTGGAGGCTCGCGCGCGGAGAGGCCCCGAGGCGCAGGTCACGGCTCTGCCGGGTGGCGGTGACGATATCGATGATGTACTTCTTGACCGCCGGGGCCACGTACACGCCGCGGACGGCCAGGATCAGCGAGTGGATCGTGTCCGCGTCCGTCACCGGGGTCAGCGCCGCCAGCGGATCTCTCGAGCCGTGGTTGTCGAGCATCTCGATCTCCGCGGCGACTGTGGGATAGCCCATCTCGATCCGCGCCATGAACCGGTCGCGCTGCGCCTCGGGCAGGGGGTACGTGCCCTCCATCTCGATGGGGTTCTGGGTGGCGATGACCATGAACGGGGTGGCGAGCTTGTGGGTGACACCGTCGACGGTGACCTGACGCTCCTCCATGGACTCGAGCATGGCCGACTGGGTCTTCGGTGAGGCGCGGTTGATCTCGTCACCGACCACGATGTTCGCGAAGATGCCACCTGGCTTGAACTCAAACCCCCCGCTGGCCTGGTTGTAGATCGACACGCCCGTCACGTCGCTGGGCAGCAGGTCGGGAGTGAACTGGATCCGTCGCACAGTCGAGGCGATCGATCTGCCCAACGCCTTCGCCAGCATCGTCTTGCCGACGCCCGGCACGTCCTCGAGCAGGAGGTGTCCCTCGGCGAGCAGAACGACCATTGCCATGTCGATCGAGCCGCGCTTGCCCTCGATGACGCCCTCAATGGCGGTGCGCACCGTGCCCATGATGTCCAGCACGTCGCCCAGTGTCCGCTTTTCGATCACGCTTCCGACCACGTTCCCCTCCTCGCGATCTCGTCCCCTTGTCGTCGAAACCCTACGCGAGAGAACCCAACCGCCGCAGCGCGCACGGCTGGTCGCCCTCTGACGGCAGCGGTTATGGATCCTGATGGTGGGGAGACATGGCCCATAAACGTGGCCAAAATGGGGGAAAGTGGGTTATTGTGGGTCGCGGTGGAGCGAATGGGCTCACGGGTGGAGTGGAAGGAGGGACCCCATGGCACGACGACTGGGTGGGACGTTCTTCCCGAAGCTCGACGACAAGGGCCGCCTCACTCTTCCGGCCAAGTACAGGGACCACTTCGCGGGCGGTGTGGTGGTGACCCGGGTCCAGGAAGGCTGTCTGGCGGTCTACGACGTAGAGACGTTCGACAGCCTCGATGCCCGGTTCGAGTCCCGAGCCACCAACGAGGCTGACGTCCGCGCGTACCAGCGCTGGCTCAACTCGGGATCCCACGACGACGTTCCGGACAGGCAGGGGCGGATCACCCTGCCGGCGCCGCTGAGAGCGTTCGCGGGCCTCGATCACGACGTCGTCGTGCTCGGTGCCGGCGACCGGGTCGAGGTATGGGAGCCGGAGCGCTGGGAGAAGCAGTCCACGCACTTGGACGAGGTGTTCTCCACCTAGCCGCAACCGCGGCGAGGGGAGTTGGAAAGGCTCCGCGCCTTCCGGCTTCGATCCGATAGCCCGCACCCTGGCTCACCTTCCCCGGTGCCAGGAGGCGACAAGGCCACGGATCGAAACCGGTCGGCACGGAGCCGCACCATAGGGATGGGGTCGAGATGGTGGGCGTGCGCGACACCCACGTGCCGGTCATGGCCGGTCGCGTGCTGGAGCTGCTCGCCCCGGCGCTCGATGTGCCGGGTGCCGTGTACGTGGACGGCACGCTCGGTCTGGCAGGGCACGCGCGGCTCATCCTCGAGAACTGCCCCAGCGCCATCCTCATCGGCATCGACCGCGACCCGCATGCCTTGGACATCGCTCGAGAACGACTCGCGGAGTTCGGGGATCGCGTCCAGCTGTACCAGTCCACCTACGACGAGCTGCCGGAAGTCCTCGAGGAGGCCGGAATCCCGCGCGTACAGGCCGTACTCCTCGACCTCGGACTGTCCTCGTTGCAGATCAACCACGAGGAGCGCGGCTTCGCGTACTCCATCGACAGCCCCCTCGACATGCGGATGTCGCCCGACGACCCGACCACCGCTGCGGACCTCGTCAACACGCTGACACGCCCGGAGCTCGCCCGGATCCTCCGTGTGTACGGGGAGGAGCGGTTCGCCGACCGCATCGCCGGCCGCATCGTCGCGGAGCGCGAACGGGAAGCGTTCACCACGTCCGCGCGCCTCGTGGCGACGATCGCCGATGCCATCCCCGCCGCCGTGCGCGCCACCGGGGGACACCCGGCGAAGCGAACGTTCCAGGCGCTCCGGATCGCCGTCAACGCCGAGCTCGACTCGCTCGCCGGCGTGCTGCCCGCGGCCATCGAGGCGCTGGCGCTCGGCGGGCGGATCGCCGTCCTCGCGTACCACTCGCTCGAAGACCGTCTCGTCAAGGACGCGCTGCGGACCGCCTCGACGGACCGTGCGCCCCGCGACCTGCCGTTCATCCCGGAGGGGTTCGGCCCGGACCTGCGACTGCTGACGCACGGCGCCGAACGGCCGAACGAGTCCGAGGTCGCCGTGAACCCCCGCGCAGCATCGGCCCGGCTCCGGGCCGCCGAACGGATCCAGGAGGCGGCGTGAGCGCTCTCGTCGAACCGCGGCAGAAGGGCCCGGAGACCACCACCCCGGGCCTTCGGCCTGTCCCGACGCGGCAGGGTGGCCTCGGCCGGCTGCCGTTCATGCTCATCCTCGCGGGCGTGCTGGTCGCCGGCCTGGTCGGCCTGCTGATGCTGCAGACCCGCGTCCAGGAGCAGTCGTTCGACGTGCGCCAGCTGCAGACCAAGGCGACCGAGCTGTCGTACAGGCAGGCACAGCTCGAGGCCGATGTGCAGCAGAAGGCAACTCCCGCCGAGATCGCCCGCCAGGCCACCGCGCTCGGCATGGTGCCCAACCCGTACGCGGTCTACATCGATGTCCGTACTGGCAGCGTCGTCGGCACCCAGAAGGCCGTCCGCGGCAACGAGGTGCCGTACCTCACGTACAGGTCGCCGGCGCAGAAGGCCGCCGACGCGCAGGCCGCAGCACCCGCACCGCTTCCTGCTCAGCCGGGAGACTCGACACCGCAGGGGACGAACCAGTGACCGAACGCCAGCGTCCCACCGCGAGCATGTCGGCTCGTGCGCACTCGACCCGGACATCGTCGACCTCGGCGCGGTCCATCGCGTCCCCGCACAGCGGTTCCCCCCGGAACAAGCCCCGCCGCCCGCCGGAGCGACGGCTGCCGGTCGGGTCTCCGAAGGGTCGCCTGCGCCTCGCCCTGATCGCCCTCGGTCTGATCGCCACACTCCTCGCGGCGCGCGCGATCGTCGTCCAAGGGCTCGACAGCGCCTCCAACGCCGCGAAGGCGGCCGCGCTGATGAGCGTCTCCCGCACGATCGTCCCGAACCGGGGGACCATCACCGATCGGTACGGCGAGGTGCTGGCCTCCAGCCAGCCGGCGGTCACCGTCATCGCAGACCCCACGCAGATCGCGACCAACGGACTGCTCGCCTCGGCGATGACCACCAAGGACAAGGCGAAGGCTGCCGGAGGGCCAAGCAAGATCGCCGACGTGCTCGTCCAGTACCTCGGCGGCGACCACGACGCGTACGTGACGCTCCTCACCAAGCCGGACACGAAGTACGTGGTGATCGCGAAGAAGGTCCAGGCGTACACGTACCTGCAGATCGCCGACAAGCTCACCCAGCTCGGCTACGTCGGCCTGTTCCGTGAGACGGCCGCAGTGCGTACGTACCCCAACGGGACTCTCGCCTCCAACGTGCTCGGCTTCGTCCGCGACAGCGACAGCGGCGTGGGCCAGATCGGTGCCGGCGGCCTCGAGTACGGCTACAACCTGCAGCTCGCCGGCGTTGAAGGCTCGGAGATGTACGAGACGTCGCCGAACGGCAAGATCCCGACCGGCCAGAACGTGCTCGTCCCGGCGCAGGACGGCGTCACGTACACGCTGACGCTCGATGCCGGCCTGCAGTTCATGGTCGAGAGCCGACTTCAGGAGACCGTCGACCAGGCGAAGGCCGTCTCGGGTACCGCGATCGTCATGAACGTGAAGACGGGCGAGGTGCTGTCGATGGCGAACTACCCGTCGTTCGACTCGAACTCGCCGGGCACCGCCGTGGCCGCGAACCTCGGCAACCGGGCGATCACGGACGCGTACGAGCCGGGCTCGGTCGAGAAGGTGCTCACGATGGCCGCGCTCACCGATTCAGGCGCGATCACGCCCGACACGAAGGTCGTGGTCCCCAAGGAGGTCATGTCCGGCGGCAGGCCCATCAAGGACGCGTTCGCCCACAACACGATCAACCTCACGGCGCGCGGTGTCGTGGCGAACTCGTCGAACATCGGGACCGTGCTGCTGACCCGGCAGATGGACAAGGCGAAGCTCGTCACGTACCTGCAGTCGTTCGGACTCGGCTCGACGACCGGACTCGGCCTCCCCGGTGAGGCGTCGGGTTCGTTGCCGTCGACATCTCTCGCGGACAACACGCGCGACCAGATCGCGTTCGGACAAGGCCTTTCGGTGACGGCGATCCAGGAGGCGGCCGCGGTCGCAGGCATCGTCAACGGCGGCATCTACAACAGCCCGACGATCATCAAGTCCGCCGTGACCACCGACGGCAAGGCCGTCCCGGTGCCGGTGTCGACGTCGAAGCGGGTCATCTCGGAGGCCTCGTCGTCCATGGTGCTCGACATGATGGAGTCCGTGGTGGCCAGCAAGGTCGGCGCATCCCGGTTCCCGATCGAGGGCTTCCGCACGGCGGACAAGTCGGGCACCGCCGAACGGATCGATCCCACGTGCAAGTGCTACAACGGCTACGTCGCCTCGTTCATCGGCGTGGCGCCGGTCGAGGATCCCTCGATCCTCGTCTACATCGTCGTCGACCAGCCGCAGGGTGCTATCCAGGGCTCCCAGGTGGCGGCCCCCGCGTACAAGGACATCATGAAGGTCGCGCTGCAGCGCTACGGCGTGCTGCCGAGCACGTCACCGGCACCGGTCAAGCCCATCGAGTGGTGAGCCGCCTGCGATGGCGAACCGGTTCCTCCGGGTAGCGTGGCGGCCGTGACCGCCTCTGAACAGGCATCTGCGCCTGTACGACCCGTGCNNTACGTGGGTTTGCCGGGCGCGACGACGCACGGTGCGCGCTACGCCGCTGCTGCTGTGGCCGCTGGTGCCGTCGCGGTCGTGACCGACGAGGACGGCGCCGCGATGGTGGGCGATGTCGGCGTGCCGGTGGTCGTGGTCGGTCAGCCGAGGCTGCACATCGGCGCCTGGGCAGCAGAGGTGTACGGGCGCCCCGCGAGCCGGATGCAGACGTATGGCATCACCGGTACGAACGGCAAGACGACGACCATGTATCTGCTGGCGTCGGCGCTGGAGGCCGCCGGTCGTACGGTGGCCACGATCGGTACGATCGGCGCTCGCGTCGGGTCCGAGACGATCCCCATGAGCCGTACGACGGTCACGACGCCGGAGTCTCCTGATCTCCAGGCGCTGCTCGCTGTGATGGTCGAACGTGGCGCGGACACGGTCGTCATGGAGGTGTCCAGCCATGCGCTCGCGATGCACCGCGTCGACGCGGTGGTGTTCGACGTGGCGGGGTTCACCAACCTGGGGTGGGACCACCGCGACTTCCATCCCACGCAGGAGGACTACTTCGAGGCCAAGGCACGGCTCTTCCTGCCCACCCAGTCGCGCTCCGCGGTGATTGCGACCGAGGACGCGTGGGGTCGGCGGCTCGCGGATCGGGTTGCCGGCGCCGGGATGCCGCTGCTCACGACGGGTGATGCCGGAGATGTCCGGGCGACGTCGGTGGCGAAGCTCGCGGGCGGCTCGCAGAGCGTGGGGATCAACCTGCCCGGGCGCCACGTGGACGTGACACTGAGCCTTCCGGGGAGCCACAACGTACGCAACGTCGTGACGGCCGTCGCGATGCTGCAGCAAGGCGGCGTGGCGCTGTCGGAGGCGATCAGCGGCTTCGCCGGCGTGACGATCCCTGGTCGCCTCGAGCGGGTCGACCTGGGCAGCGACGCTCCCGACGTGTACGTGGACTTCGCCCACACCCCCGAGGCTGTCGCGGCGGCCCTCGCTGCGGTGAACGACCGCCGGACGATCTGCGTGCTCGGCTGCGGGGGCGACCGGGACCACTTCAAGCGTGGGCCGATGGGCGCGGTGGCGGTCAACGGGAGCGACCAACTCGTCGTGACCGACGACAACCCTCGTACGGAGGACCCCGCGGCGATCCGCGAGGCGATCCTCGAGGGGGCGCACGAGGCCAAGGAATCAGCCGTACCTGCCAGCCGCGCCGCACGCTGCGACATCGTCGACGGTGGCGATCGTCGCGGTGCCATCCGGCGCGCGCTGGACGCGGCACGACCAGGCGACGTCGTGGCCATCCTCGGCAAGGGCCACGAGCACGGCCAGGAGATGCGGGGTAGCGTGACCGCGTTCAACGACGCCGAAGTGGCCCGCGAAGAGTGGGCCCGTCTGCGAGAAGGAGCACCCACGTGGAGCTGACGCCCCTGGCAGCCGTCGCGCGCGCCGTCTCAGGCACCCTCGGCGTGGGTGATCCGCAGGCCATGATCGGCCCGGACGTGGTCATCGACTCGAGGCTCGCCACGCCTGGATCACTGTTCGTGGCGCTGCCGGGCGAGCGCGTCGACGGGCACGACTTCGTGGCCACCGCGGCCGCTGCAGGCGCCGCTGCCGCGCTCGTGAGCCGTACGACGGGCGCGCCGCTCGCCGAGATCGTCGTCGACGACCCGCTGGCCGCTCTCGCCGACATGGCACGCGTCGCAGTGGCTGCTGCGCAGAAGCACGGCCTGCTGATCGCCGCGATCACCGGTTCGGCGGGCAAGACCAGTACGAAGGACCTTCTCGCTCAGGTGCTCGAGGCCGTCGGCGAGACAGTGGCGCCGCGAGGATCGTTCAACAACGAGATCGGGACGCCTCTGACCGCGCTCAAGGTCGGTGCCGAGACCCGGTTCCTCGTCGCCGAGATGGGCGCGCGCGGTCCTGGACACATCCGAAGCCTCACCGGGATCGTCCCGCCGGACGTCGGTGTCGTCTGCAACGTCGGTACGGCTCACCTCGGTGAGTTCGGCAGCGTCGAGGCGATCGCGGAGGCGAAAGGCGAGCTCGTCGAGGCCGTACCACCAACGGGGTGGGCCGTCCTCAACGCCGATGACCCGCGCGTCCTGGCCATGGCCTCGCGGACGCGGGCACAGGTCCTCCTCGTGTCGGCGGCCGGCAACCCGGGGGGCGACCACGCGGTGTGGGCCGAGCGCATCCTGCCTGACGACCAGGAGCGGTACGAGTTCGTGCTGCATGCTGTGGGTCAGACTCCCCGGCCTGTACAGCTCAAGGTCACCGGCCTGCACATGGTCCGTAACGCACTGTGCGCCGCGGGCGCGGCGGTGGCGCTCGGAGTGCCCCTCGACGTCGTCGCGACGGCACTGTCCGGTGCGACCGCCAGGTCGCCGTGGCGTATGGAGGTGCACGACCGTCCCGACGGTGTGACGATCGTCAACGATGCCTACAACGCGAACCCCGACTCGATGAAGGCAGCCCTCGACACGGTCGCCCGGATGGTCGACGTCAGGCGTACGATCGTCCCGGGCGCCAAGCTCTTCGTCGTGCTCGGCGACATGCTCGAGCTCGGTGAGGACGCAGTAAGCGAGCACGCGGCGATCGGACGGTACGCGGCCAGGTCCGGTGCCACGCTGGTCCTGGCCATTGGCGCCGAGGCCCAGCACATCGTCTCCGCGGCCGCGGCCGAAGGTGCGGATGCGCTGCGGCTCACCGACAAGGCGGAAGCCGTGTCTGAGCTGAGCGGGCTGCGTCCCGGCGATGTCGTTCTGGTCAAGGCATCGCGTGGCGTCGGCCTGGAGACGGTCGCTGCCGATCTACTGGGAGCACCATGCTGAGCATCCTCACGGCCGGGGCCATCGCCATGACGATCACCCTGTTCGGCACCCGCTTCCTCATCGAGTTCCTGTCCCGTCGCGGGTACGGCCAGTTCATCCGCGACGACGGTCCGACCGAGCATCACACGAAGCGCGGGACGCCGACGATGGGCGGCCTCATCCTCATCGTCGCGGTCGTCCTGGGCTACTTCGGTTCTCACCTCTTCTTCTGGCGCCCTCTGTCTGCGTCAGGGTTGCTCGCCCTGTTCTTGTTCGTCGGTCTCGGGTTCGTTGGCTTCCTCGACGACTGGACCAAGATCCGCAGGGCGCGCTCGCTGGGCCTCAATGCCAAGTGGAAGCTCATTCTCCAGGTGCTCGTCGGCGTGGCGTTCGCCGTACTCAGCCTGATGTTCCCCGACAATCGGGGCGTCACCCCCGCGTCCAGCGCGGTGTCGTTCCTGCGGGACATCCCCGGACTGGCGCTCCCCGCGGTCGTGGCCGTGATCTGGATGATGTTCATCATCGCGTCGTTCAGCAACGGGGCGAACCTCACCGACGGCCTCGACGGGCTGCTGTCGGGCGTCGCAACGTTGGTGTTCGTCGCGTACGTGATCCTCAACATCTGGCAGGCGGGGCAGTGGTGCGGGACAGCGTCAACGATCGGTCCGCGCTGTTACGAGGTACGCAACCCGTCAGACCTGGCGCTTTTCGCCATTGCCGTCGCCGGCGCGTTGTTCGGCTTCCTGTGGTGGAACGCGAACCCGGCGAAGATCTTCATGGGCGACACGGGCTCGCTCGCACTTGGCGGGGGAGTGGCCGCGCTCGCGATCATGTCCCGTACCGAGCTGCTGAGCGCGGTCATCGGCGCCATGTTCGTCCTCGAGAGCCTTTCGGTGATCACGCAGGTCGGCTACTTCAAGCTCACGAAGGGCAAGCGGCTCTGGCGGATGGCGCCGATGCATCACCACTTCGAGGCGCTGGGGTGGGGCGAGATCACCGTCGTCGTACGGATGTGGATCCTCTGCGGCCTCGCCGTCGCGTTAGGGATGGGGTTGTTCTACACCGAGTGGGTGACGGCTCAGTGATCGGTTGGCTCGCCCAGGCCGACGGCCTGTCGCCGTGGCACGAGGCGACCGTGCTCGTTCTTGGGCTCGGCCGTTCGGGCGTCGCGGCGGCCGATGCCATGTTGTCGCGTGGCGCGTCTGTCGTGGTCGTCGAGTCGGCGACATCGACCCCACTCACCGAGGCGGGCACGATGCTCGAGGTGCTGGGCGCGACGGTGATCATGGGACCCGATGCGCCCGCGGTGCTGCCCGACGGTACGGACCTCGTCGTCACCTCACCAGGCGCCCGTCCCTCGTCACCCCTGCTGGTGGACGCCGTACGTCGGGGCATCCCCGTGTGGGGCGACGTCGAGCTGGCGTGGCGGCTCCAGCACCCTGATCGGGTCGTACCGTGGCTGGCCGTCACCGGCACCAACGGCAAGACGACGACCACGCAGATGCTCGAGTCGATCCTGCTCGCCGCCGGACACAAAGCCGCGGCTGTGGGCAACATCGGGCGACCGGTCCTCGAGGCGATGGCCGACGACGTGTCGTACGACGTGTACGCGGTGGAGCTCTCGAGCTTCCAGCTCCACTGGACCCACTCGCTCGCGCTGCACTCCGCGGCCGTGCTCAACCTCGAGCAGGACCATCTCGAGTGGTACGAAGACAGCGCCGACTGGTCCGAGTACGCCGAGCCGCTGGACGCGTACGGCGCGGACAAGGCCCGTATCTACACGGGCGTCACGCACTCGTGCGTGTACAACGTCGAGGCGCCCGCCACGGAGAAGATGGTCGAGGAGGCCGACGTCACCGACGGTGCGCGCGCCATCGGCTTCACCACCGGTGTTCCCGCGGTCTCGATGCTCGGCGTCGTCGACGACCTGCTTGTCGACCGTGCGTTCATCCCGCAGCGGCGCGACTCGGCGATCGAGATCGCCAAGGTGTCCGATGTCGTGCCGAATGCTCCTCACAACATCGCGAACGCCCTTGCCGCGGCGGCATTGGCCCGATCCTTCGGCGTGTCGCCGGCAGCCGTGTCCAAGGGCCTGAAGTCCCTGACGATCGGCGGCCACCGGATCCAGACCGTCGCCGAGGTCGACGGGATCACGTGGGTGGACGACTCCAAGGCGACGAACCCGCACGCGGCCGACAGCTCGCTGCGCGCGTTCTCGCGCGTGGTCTGGATCGCCGGTGGGCAAGCGAAGAACACCTCGTTCGACGACCTCGTCGCCCGCCACAAGGATCGGCTGCGCGGGGCAGTGCTCCTCGGCGTCGATCGCGAGCACATCCGCGAGGCCCTCGCCCGACACGCGCCCGAGGTCCCCGTGATCGTCGTGGACAGCACCGACACTGGGGCGATGGACGAGGTGGTAGGCGCTGCGCGCTCCCTGGCTCAGCCGGGTGACACCGTCCTACTTGCGCCTGGATGCGCCTCGAAAGACATGTACTCGGGCTACGACGCGAGGGGCGACGCATTCGCGACCGCCGTCAGACACCTTCACCCCGAGACCGGCTGAGGTCGCCACATGCCAGTCCTCACTTCCCCCAGGACGGTTCGTACCGAGTCACCTGCAAGCAAGAAGGGCCTGATCCGCCATGCCCTCGACACGCCGCTCGCCAGCCTGTACCTGGTGCTGACGACCGCTGGCCTGCTGATGGGTCTGGGCGTGCTCATGGTGCTCTCGGCGTCGAGCGTGTTCGCCGAAGTGAACTACGGCGACCCGTACTACTTCGCCAAACGTCAGGTCATGTTCCTGGCGATCGGGCTCGGACTCGCCTGGCTGCTGACGCGTGTGTCGCCGCGCTTCCTGCGCTCGATGGGCTGGCCGGCCCTCATCATCACGCTGATCCTGCTGATGCTTACGTTCACCCCGCTCGGCGTCACCGTCAACGGCAACCGGAACTGGGTCCAGTTCGGCTCGTCCTGGACACGCCTGCAGCCGTCGGAGTTCGCCAAGCTCGCGGTCGTCCTATGGGGCGCGGATCAGCTCACCCGCAAGGAGAAGCTGCTCGGCAGACCCAAGGAGCTGGTTCCGTACCTCCTGCTCACGAGCGCCGTCGTCGGCCTTGTCGTGCTGCAGGGCGATCTCGGTACGTCGCTGGTCCTGGCAGCGATGATCGTCTTCGTGCTGTTCGCCGCCGGGATACCGCTACGGGTTCTCGCGGCGGTCGCCGCACTGGCAGGGACGATCGTGCTCGGACTCGTCCTCGCGTCGCCGAACCGGATGCGCCGGATCTTCGGCTTCCTCAACCCGAACGCGGACACCGAGGGAGTCAATGCGCAGTCCCTGCGGGCGATGTACGCGCTGGCCTCTGGTGGGTGGTGGGGTGTCGGTCTCGGCCAGTCGAAGCAGAAGTGGGGCATGCTGGTCGAAGCCCACAATGACTTCATCTTCGCCGTGATAGGCGAGGAACTGGGTCTCGTGGGTGTGGTTGCGGTGATCCTGCTTTTCGCGGTGCTCGTCTATACGGCCTTCCGCATTGCGAGCCGCTCCGACTCCCCGATGTGTCGTCACGTGGCCACAGGTGTGGGCGCCTGGATGATGTTCCAGTCCGCACTCAACATGGGCGTCGTGCTCCGACTCCTGCCGGTGCTGGGTGTACCGCTGCCCTTCCTCTCCTACGGTGGATCCAGCCTCCTCGCGAACGTAGTTGCCGTCGGTCTGCTCGTCTCCTGTGCACGGCAGGAGCCTGCAGCACGTAAGGTGCTGGCGCGGCGTCGAAGTGCCAAGGCGCGCGTGACTGCGGTGGTGGACGGACGGGGTTAGGAGGTCGGCGTGGTCAGCATCATCCTCGCCGGCGGCGGATCGGCCGGGCACATCTCGCCCATGGTCGCGACCGCTGAGGCGTTGCGCGCTGCCGATCCCGGCGTGACGCTGGCCTGCGTCGGGACTCCGAAAGGGATCGAGTCGACCGTCGTACCCCAGGCTG
Source organism: Propionibacteriaceae bacterium (assembly GCA_003158895.1). Taxonomy (GTDB): domain Bacteria; phylum Actinomycetota; class Actinomycetes; order Propionibacteriales; family Propionibacteriaceae; genus Fen-668. Next base: position 3,018 of record PMLO01000067.1, on the reverse strand, counting down.
GGCTCGACCTGACGTTCATTCCAGCCGTCCCCTTCCCGCGCGCGCTCAACCTCGACCTCCTCACCATGCCCGGACGTCTCGCGGGAGCCGTCATGGCCGCCGGCAGGATCCTCAAGAAGCACAAGGCGCAGGTTGTGGTGGGCTTCGGCGGGTACGCGTCGCTGCCGGTGTACCTCGCCGCGAAGTCGATGCGGATCCCTGTCGTCGTTCACGAGCAGAACCCGTTACCCGGGCTCGCCAACCGGATCGCCGCACGGTTCGCCGACCGGGTGTGCGTGTCGTTCCCCGACACGCCGCTCCCGAAGGGTGAGTACGTCGGACTGCCTGTACGTGCGGCGATCTCCGAGCTCGACCGGCCGGCTCTGCGCGACACCGCCCGACGCGAGTTCGGGCTGCCCAGCACGGGCCCCGTACTCCTGGTCAGTGGCGGGTCGCAGGGCGCCGCGAGCATCAACCGTGCACTCGACGAGGCGATGTCGGACCTGCTTGCCGCCGGAGTGTCGATCCTTCACGTACTCGGGCTGAAGAACATGACGCCGACGACGATCGCACGCACGGACGTGGGTGCCGGGGCTGTGTACGAACCGGTGGCCTATGTGAACCAGATGGAGCGCGCGTACGCCGCGGCCGACCTCATGGTGGGCCGGTCGGGCGCCGGGACGGTCGTCGAGACGGCGATCGTGGGGCTGCCTGGCATCTTCGTCCCCTTGCCGCACGGTAANNCAGCACGAGGATGTGCTGACCCGGATGGCGGCGGCGGGCCGAGGAATCGTCCCGGCGGATGCGGCCCAGCGGGTCGCGGCGATCGTGCTCGAGGCGGCGCGACGATGACGCTGCTCGACCCGATCCCCGTCCTTCCCGCCGACGATGTCGGTCCGGTGCACTTCATCGCGATCGGCGGCGCTGGCATGAGCGGCATCGCCCAGCTGTACGCCGAGCGCGGCATCGAGGTGACCGGTTCGGACCAGGTCGACTCGCCGGCCCTCCGGCGCCTGGCAGCGTCCGGGATCGGTACGTACGTCGGGCACCGCGCGGAGCAGATCGGCAACGCTCGTACGGTCGTGGTCTCCAGCGCGGTCAAGGAGTCGAACCCGGAGCTCGCCGCGGCGCGCGACAAGGGCCTGCTCGTGTGGCACCGCAGCGCCGCGCTCGCCGCGCTCATGCTGGGACGTACGGCCATCTCCGTCAGCGGCACCCACGGCAAGACCACGACGTCCGCGATGACGGCGATGATGCTGACCGCCGCCGGAGCCGACCCCTCGTACGTGGTGGGCGCCCCCTTGCAGTCCTCCGGGTCGAGTGCCCACCTCGGCGCCGGTGCGCCGTTCGTCGTCGAGGCCGACGAGTCCGACGGCAGCTTCCGGCAGTACCCGACGTCTGTCGCAGTCGTCACGAACATCGAGGCGGACCACCTGGACAACTGGATCACGCCGGAGGCGTACGCGGCGGGCTTCGTCCAGTTCTGCACCTCCCGTACGGTCCGCGCGGTCATCCTCGACGCGGACGACCCCGGCTGCCAGCGACTGGGCGCCGCGTTGCTGGACGGCGCCAGCACGGTGACGACGGTGGGGGAGAGCGAGAGCGCGGACATCCGGCTGACCGACATCGTCGACGATGGCGGGACTGCGCAGGCGACGATCAGCTGGCCCGGCGGTACGGGCGAGCTCCGGTTGGCCCTGCCCGGACGTCACAACCTGCACAATGCCGCAGCGGCGTTCGCGGTCGGCCACCATCTGGGTCTGGATCCGCAGCAGCTGCTCGAGGGTGCTGAGCGTTTCGCCGGTACCCAACGGCGGTTCCAGCTCGTGGCAGAGGTCGCGGGCGTCCGGATCGTCGACGACTACGCGCACCATCCCACGGAGATCGCCGCGACCATGAAGGCGGCCAGGGGGGCCGCCGGTACGGGGCGAGTCGTCGCCTGCTTCCAGCCCCACCTGTACAGCCGGACGCGCGACTTCGCTCTCGAGTTCGGGAGGGCGCTCGCCGCGGCCGACGTCGTCATGCTCACGGATGTGTACGGAGCGCGAGAGGAGCCCATGCCGGGCGTCTCCAGCGAGCTCGTGGTCACGGCGGCACGCGACGCCGGCGCCGACGTGCGGTACGTGCCGGCGCTGAGCGACGTCCCGGCGGCGCTGGCCGGCCTGGCGCACGATGGCGACCTGATCCTCACTCTGGGCGCCGGCGACATCACCACCGTGGGACCGGCCCTCGCGACGCTCCTTGAGGCGGGACGTGGCTGATCGTCCGCGTACCGTCGACGCGTCCGTACGGCTCGCCAACAAGCGGCGGCAGCGCCTCCGGCGGAGGATCCTGATCGTGTCCGCGGTCCTCGTCGTGGTAGCTGCGGTGGGCGGGGCGCTCTGGGTGGTCTTCATCTCCCAGGCTTTCGCCGCGACGACCGTGTCCGTCACGGGCACCACGGTCCTCACGCCCGCCGAGGTCACCGCTGCGGCCCGGGTCCCGCTCGGCACACCCCTCGCTCGGCTCGACACGGCTGCGATCGCCAACAGGGTCAAGCAGCTCAAGGCCGTCGCCGACGTCACGGTGACGCGGTCGGTGCCCCATGGGGTGAAGATCGCGGTCAAGGAACGTACAGCCGTGTATGCCGTCTCCGCAGGGAGCGGCTTCGACCTCGTCGACGCCTCCGGCGTTCCGTACACGTCTGTCACGGACGCGCCGCAGGGGCTCATCGTCGCCAGCATCACCGGGGACGACGAGCGGTTGCGGCACGATGTGGCGACCGTCGTCACGGCATTGCCCAAGGCGCTGCGCGATCGCGCCGTCCTCATCACCGCTGACACCCCCGACAGCATCGTCATCGAGCTGAGCGGTGGCGTGGAGGTGGTCTGGGGGAGCGCGGACGACTCCGCACAGAAGTCCCAGGTCATCGCGACGCTGCTCTCGGTCAAGGCCAGCGTGTACGACGTGAGTTCCCCGAGCCATCCGACGACCAAAGCCTGAGGGGCGGCTCTGTCTGCAAGACCCTTAACCACAGGTCGAGGGATGCGGCGAGTCGTC
>PMLO01000252.1 GCA_003158895.1 Propionibacteriaceae bacterium | reverse complement strand
GTGTCGACCAACCGCGGCGAGTACTGCGTCTCCAAGGCCGGCGTCGCCATGGCGACCCAGATCTGGGCGGCGAGGCTCGCGCCGGAGGGGATCGTCGTGTACGAGGTGAGGCCGGGCGTCATCGCGACCGACATGACCGCGGGCGTGAAGGACACGTACGACGCACTGTTCGCGGACGGGCTAGCACCGATGCCCCGCTGGGGGACCCCTGCCGACGTTGCCGGTGCCGTCGCCGTACTCGCCTCCGGGCAGATGCCGTACTCGACCGGCGACGTCATCGTCGTCGGCGGTGGCATGCAGATCCCGAGACTGTGATCGCGGTGCTGGCGATGCAGACGCTGGTGGTCGACGGCTACGAGGTGCCCGTGATGACCGCGAACACGGTGGTCGTCGGTACAGGCTCGGCGGGCTACTGCGCCGCCGATCGGCTCGCGATGTTCGGCCAGACCGACGTCATCGTGGTCAGCGACAAGATCCGCGCCGGCGCCTCGCGCAACGCCGGCTCGGACAAGCAGACCTACTACAAGCTCACGCTCTCGGGCGCCGAGCCCGACTCCGTACGTGCCATGGCCGAGACCCTCTTCTCCGGCGGAGCCATGGACGGCGACACCGCGCTCGCCGAGGCCGCCTGGTCGGCGCGTGCGTTCTTCCACCTCGTCGAGTCNNTCGGTGGGGCCTTTCACGAGCAGGTCGATGACCGAGCAGCTCGAGAAGCGTGTACGGGAGCTGCACCGGCTGCCGGTGATCGACGCCTGCCGAGTGGTCGACCTGGTCGTCGATGACGGCCGCGTCGTGGGGCTGCTGTGCCTCAAGACCGACATCCGCGACAACTCCGACGAGTCGCGCTTCCTGCTGCTGAGGTGCACGAACCTCGTGTACGCGACGGGCGGACCGGCCGGCATGTACGCGGATGCCGTGTACCCGCACGGCCAGTGGGGTGCGAACGGTGCGCCGCTGCGGGCAGGCGTGCGCGGCAAGAACCTCACGGAATGGCAGTTCGGGCTGGCCAGTACGAAGCCGCGGTGGAATGTCTCCGGCACGTACATGCAGGTCGTCCCGCGGTTCGTCTCCACCGACGCGGACGGCAACGACGAGCGCGAGTTCCTCGACGAGNNGGCTCGTCGCTGGTCGATCTGCTCGTGTACCGCGAGACCGTCCTCCGTGGACGACGGGTGTTCCTCGACTTCCGGAGCAACCCGCAGGGCCGGTGGGACCCGTCGCTGCTCGCGCCGGAGGCGTACGACTATCTCGAGAAGGCCGGCGTCATCGGCCTCGGCGACTCGACGCCGATCGAGCGGCTGCAGCACATGAACAGGCCTGCGTACGAGTTNNGAGGCCGCCGGTGCGCACGGCGTGTACAGGCCGGGCGGCGCGGCGTTGAACTCGGGACAGGTCGGTGCGACGAGGGCGGCGACCTTCATCGCGGAACGCCGCCGCGAGGCGCCCGTGGCGATCGCGGAGTTCGAGATCGCGGCGCACGGGGTGGTGTCGGCTGCGGTAGCGCTGCTGCGCGGTGCCACGGAGCGGGCGGAGAGCGGCTTGCCGGACACGACCGATGCCCTGTTGCGCGAGACGACGGAGCTGATGAGCAGCCACGCCGGTGTCGTACGGTCGCGGCAGTCGATCGCCGACGCGCTCGTACGGGTGACGGAGTGGCTGGCGGCCTACGAGTCGACGTCCGCAGCGGATGCGGGCAGCCGTCGGTCCGTGAACCGGCTGTTCCTCATCCGAGACATCCTCACCAGCCAGTACGTGTACCTGTCGGCTATGGCCGACTACCTCGACCACGGAGGTCGCTCGAGGGGCTCGGTGCTGTACACCGACGCGTCCGGTCAGCTGCCACTCGCCGGCGAGGAAGGGCCCGAGCTCGACCTGCCGGAGATCTTCCGGTTCAGCCTCGAGGACGGCCTCACCGACGTGATCCAGGAGTCGACATGGTCCGGTGAGGGCGACCCGGGGTTCAGCTGGCGAGGGGTGCGACCGATCCCAGAAGACGACGAGTTCTTCGAGAACGTCTGGCGCCACTACCGCGACGACAAGAACGTCTACTGACCGATCCATTGACCGGTGCTCGGCGGGCGACTTAGTGTGCGCCGATCGGTCGCGTCCAGCGGCCGCGGCGATGGGAGATCCCGATGGCGACCGCAGCAATCCCGTACATCACGTTCGCCGGCAACACCCGCGAGGCCTTCGGCTTCTACCAGTCGGTCTTCGGCGGCAAGGTCGAGGTCACGACGTTCGGCGACTTCAACGTCCCCGATGCTCCCGCCGACGCCGTGATGCACGCGGCGCTCACGACCGACGAGTTCGCCCTCTACGGCACCGACGGGACCGGGGACCTGGGCGACGCGACCAGGATCCGGATCGCGATGGTGGGCGACGACCTCGACGCGATGACGGCGAGCTTCAACGCCCTGGGCCAGGGCGGCAACGTGTCCATGGCCCTCTCGGGGCAGCCCTGGGGCGCCACGTACGGGGAGGTTGTCGACCAGTACGGCATCACCTGGTTGTTCAACATCGGCCCGGCCACCTGAGGCTCAGGGGAGCAGACCGGCGACCAGAGTGCGTACGACGTCGTCGGCCTGCTCGTCGAGCGCCTCGCGGGGGAGCTCGCGGAGCGGTCCTCGGGTCGCCAGCGTCGCGAAGCCGTGGACCGTCGACCAGCAGGTGATCGCGACGGTGAACGACTGCTCGGCCTTGAGGACGTCGAGTGCGACGAGGTGCGTGACGGCGTCGACCAGGAGCTCGTACGGGGTCAGGCCCCGATCGCCCCGCGCAGGTTCCAGCGAGGTGTGCGCCAGCGTGAACAGTCCGAACATCGCGACCTCGAAGTTGCCGGGGTCGTCGAGCGCGTAGTCGATGTAGCCGAGGCCCACGGCGCGGAGCATGGCCAGGGCGCGTTCGAGATCGTTGCCGGAGACCACCTCCGCCTGGCGGCGCTCGATGGAGCGCGCCATGTCGGACAGCGCGACAGCGCCGACCGCGAACGTGAGGTCCTCGTGGCTGGTGAAGTGACGGTACGCGGCGCCTGCCGAGACGCCTGCGCGCCGGGTGGCCGCGCGCAACGTCAGCGCGGCCAGGCCGCCCTCGCGGGCAAGCTCCACCCCGGCCCGTACCAACGCAGCCCGAAGGTCTCCGTGGTGATAGGGGCGGGGTATTGCGTCCTGCACGAGGTCGAGCATATTGTGTCGAGACACGCAATGTGAACACTGTCCACATCTAGGAGGCGCAATGTCCATCTCGCTGGCTCCGTACCTGAACTTCCCGCAGGGTGTCACGCGCGAGGCGATGACGTTCTACCAGTCGGTCTTCGGTGGGAAGCTCGACATCACCACGTTCGGCGACTTCAACATGCCTGGAATGCCCGCCGACGGGGTCATGCACGCGATGCTCGCCACTGAATCGTTCACGTTCATGGCGTCCGATGCGATGCCCGGCTCCGAGAACCAGTGGGGCGGCACTCGCGTGTACCTGACGTTCTTCGGTGACGACCTCGTGGCGCTCACCGGCTGGTTCAACCAGCTCAGCGACGGCGGCTCCGTCGGCTCGCCGCTCGAGAAGATGGCCTGGGGCGACACGTACGGCGTCCTCAAGGACAAGTACGGCCTCGAGTGGATGTTCAACATCGGCGGCCAGAACGCTGCCTCGGCATCCTGATCGGACGGGCTTCAGAGGTACGGCAGAACCAGGTCCGAGTAGCGCTCCGCCATCGTCCGTACAGTCTCCGCAGCGGGCAGGGCCCAGATGGCTTCGTTGAAGATCTCGACCTCGATGTCGCCGGTGTAGCCGGCCTCGGCGACCCACTGAGTGATCGTCGGGAAGTCGATGTAGCCATCGCCCGGGAAGCCGCGCGAGTTGAGCGTGTTGGCGGCGAGGGGGAGGGTCCAGTCGCAGATCTGGTACGACGAGATGCGCCCCTCGCGGCCGGCTCGCGCGATGCTGACCTCGAGGTCGGGGTCCCACCAGACGTGGTACGTGTCGACGACGACGCCGACCGCCTCGGGGGAGAAGTCGGTGACAATGTCGAGGGACTGACCGAGGGTCGTCAGCACCCCGCGGTCGGCGGTGAACAACGGGTGCATCGGCTCGAGTGCGAGGCGTACGCCCTTGTCCTGGGCATACGGGACCAAGTCGCCGATCCTGTCGGCCACGCGCTGACGCGCGGCCACGAGATTCTTGTCGGTGCCGTCTGCTGGAGTGTGAGGCATGGACATCAGCTCGTACGCCGCCGGGAGCCCGCCGACGACCATGACGAGCTCCGTGGTGCCCAGGGTGGCCGCCTCGTCGATCGCGAGGCGGTTGTCCGCGAGCGCCTTCTGCGCCGTCTCGTCGTCGCGGGCGGTGATGAAGCCGCCCCGGCAGAGGCTCGAGACGCGGAGGCCGGCGTCGGCGATGATCCGCGCGGCGGTGACCACGCCCACTTCCTGCACACGGTCGCGCCATGGGCCGACAGCACCCAGGCCCGCCGCCTTCGCCGCCGCCACGCACTCGGCAAGCGTGTACGGCTTGCAGGTGGCGCTGTTGAGGCTGAGGCGGCCCAGGTCAGGGGCGGTCGGCTTGTCCGTCACAGCACGATCTCCGGCACGTCGAGGCGACGTCCTTCCACTGAGGAGCGCAGGCCGAGCTCCGCCAGCTGAACGCCACGGGCGCCCGACAACAGGTCGTACCGGTGCTTCCGCCCGCACGCCACGTCGCGGATGAACTCCTCCCACTGCAGCTTGAACCCGTTCTCCAGGTCGGTGTCCGTGGCGTCGGTCCACTGCGAGAGGTAGTCGTTGGGGTCCGGGACGTCCGGGTTCCAGGTCGGGGTGGGGGTGTCCTTGCGGGCCTGGACGACGCAGCTGCGCAGGCCGGCCACAGCTGAGCCGAGTGTGCCGTCGATCTGGAACTCGACGAGCTCGTCGCGGTGCACGCGTACGTCCCAGCTCGAGTTGATCTGTACGAGCACGTCGTCGCCGACCGGAGACGTGACCTGGAAGATTCCGTACGCGGCGTCATCGGCTGTGGCCTTGTACGGCGCGCCGGTCTCGTCGATGCGCTCCGGGATGTGCGTGACGGTCTGGGTGTAGACCGTCTTGACCTGGCCAAGGAGGCCTTCGATCACGTAGTTCCAGTGCGGGTACATGTCGGTCGTCATGCCGCCACCGTCCTCGGCGCGGTAGTTCCAGCTCGGGCGCTGCGCGGGCACATCCGTCCCTTCCCAGACCCAGTAGCCGAACTCGCCGCGCATCGAGAGGATGCGCCCGAAGAATCCGTCGTCGATGAGGTGCCGAAGCTTGACGAGGCCGGCCAGGTAGAGCTTGTCGTGCACGACGCCGTCGATGATCCCCGCCTGCTTCGCGAGGCGGGCGAGCTTGATGGCCTGCTCCAGCGTCTCGGCGGTGGGCTTCTCCGTGAAGATGTGCTTGCCGGCGGCGATGGCGGTGCTCAGCGCGGTGAAGCGGCGCGAGGTGGCCTGCGCATCGAAGTAGATGTCGATGTCAGCGGCGGTCATGCAGCCATCGGTGTCGGTCGAGATCTGCTCGATCCCGTGTTCCGCCGCGATCTCACGGAGCCGCGCCTCGTTGCGTCCCACGAGGACAGGC
>PMLO01000030.1:31043-51546 GCA_003158895.1 Propionibacteriaceae bacterium | reverse complement strand
CCCACGAGCGCTCCGGCGACCGTGTCGCGGGTGGCGAGCAACGAGAGCACCGCGAGGCCGCCCAGGACGGCAGGCACGAGGTCGAACCGCATGTACGTGGTGGGGCCCATGACGAACGTGAACACGATCCAGAACAGGACCGCGAACGTACGGCGCTTTCCGCCGGCTCGCCACAGGATGATCGCGAACAGCAGGTCGAGAATGAGCATGCCGGCGATGAACACCACGACGAACGCGGGTCGCGAGCGTCCGGCGAGCCAGTACGGGATGTCGAGGAACCAGACGACAGGTGTCGGGTACTCGACGAGGGTCCGCGACAACGGCGTACCGCTCGCCATGAGGTTGAGACGCTGCCAGTAGTAGAGGACGTCGCCCTGCGTCGTGAGGCCGAAGTACGCCCAGACGGCGAACACGATGCCACGCGCCACGAGCCAGATGAGGGCGAGGCCACGCCACCCCAGGCGCGAACGCGTGATCCCGGGGGTATCGGGATCTGCGGCAACGGTCACGCGGCTCCTCGCGTCGGGGGAGAGGCTGCGTGCCGTGCACCTCGTCCCGTGGTATCACCAATGCGCCCCCGACAGGATTCGAACCTGCGCTCCCGCCTCCGGAGGGCGGTGCTCTATCCCCTGAGCTACGGGGGCCAACGGTCTGGCGCCGCATGGAAGGCTAGCAAAGATCCCAACCAGGTGCGCCGGCACGGTCCTGTGATCTGGCTATGCTCCGCGCCATGGCATGGAATCGGCGTGCGCTCGTCACGGCTGCGCTTGCGCTGCCTCTGGCCGCCTGCGTGAAGCAGGCGGAGCCGGATCCCGCTGAGATCCGCGCGACCATGCCCCCGTGGCCTGCGCCGCGCGACGCGGTCTCGTACATCGACGTCGCCGGCCTGCCACGGCTGCCCCTGAACGCCTCGGACGACCCGCACGTGCTCACGCTGGAGGTGAGCGTGGCCGGGCAACAGGTCGAGGTGCCCGCGTACGTGGGGATCGACCGACTTCGAGCTGTACAGGCTCCTTGCCACACGCACGACACGAGCGGCACCGTCTGGGTCGAGGGGAGCAGCGGTCGCGACGTGACGCTGGGCCAGTTCTTCGACGTCTGGGGGGTACGGATGACGGTGACCTGTCTCGGCGCGACCTGCGGCACGGTCTCGGTGACCGCCGACGGAGCGCCCGTCTCCTCGCCCCGCGACGTATGGTTGCGCGACGTAGGACGCGTCGTGGTCCGCGCAAGCGCGGCATCCTGACCGTCCACAGCCCGTATTCGCGTCGCACATCCCGAGTCCGAGGTGGCACAGTTCCGTCTCATGACCCACATGCACGTGGCGGGATCGCTGCACGCCGACGCGATCTCGATCAAGCCGCACTGGCTGCACCGGCCGGAGGACATCAACGCGCTCGAGGATCGGCTCTGGTCGACCAACGTGTCCCGCGGTGACGACGGCGTCCTGACCCTCGCCGGCCTCGGCGTCGACGACCTGGTCGCCCAGGTCGGCACGCCGGTGTACGCATTCGACGAGGCGGACTTCCGTGCCCGTGCCCGCGGCTTCCTCGAGGCCTTCAGCGGGTGGGACGTGTTCTACGCGGGCAAGTCGTTCCTCTCCACGCGGGTCGCGTCGTGGATCGCCGAGGAGGGACTGGGTCTCGACGTGTGCAGCGGCAACGAGCTTGTCGTCGCGCTGCGCGGCGGGGTGGACCCCGCGATGATCGGCATGCACGGCAACAACAAGACCGTCGACGAGCTGCGCCTCGGGCTCGAGTCGGGAGTGGGCCGGATCATCGTCGACTCGCTCGACGAGATCTCGCGCATCGAGCAGCTGACCGCTGACCTGGGCGTGACGGCGCGAGTGCTGGTACGGGTCACGACGGGCATCGAGGCTCACACCCACGAGTACATCGCCACCGCGCACGAGGACCAGAAGTTCGGTTTCTCCATCCAGGGCGGCCAGGCGCTGATGGCGCTCGTACGGTGCCAGTCGAGCCCGCGCATCGAGCTGTTGGGCGTCCACTCCCACATCGGCAGCCAGATCTTCGACACCGGGGCGTTCGAGGTGGCCGCGCAGCGCACGATGCGCCTCATCGCCCAGTTCCGCCAGGCGACCGGGGTCGACCTGCCCGAGCTCGATCTCGGCGGCGGCTTCGGCATCGCGTACACCTCCGACGACACGCCGTCGACACCTGACGAGCTCTCGGCGAGCCTGCGGGAGATCGTCGAGCACGAGCGTCAGGCGTACGGGCTCGTGGAGCCCCGCTACTCGATCGAGCCGGGCCGCGCGATCAGCGGCCCGTCCGCGATGGCGGTGTACACCGTGGGCACGGTCAAGGTCGTCGACATCGAGGGTGGCCACCAGAGGACGTACGTCTCGGTCGACGGCGGCATGAGCGACAACATCCGCCCCGCCCTGTACGCGGCGGAGTACTCGGCCGTGCTGGCCAACCGCGCCTCCAGCGCGTACCCGATGCTCTGCCGTGTGGTGGGCAAGCACTGCGAGGGCGGTGACATCCTCGTCCGCGACGTCTTCCTGCCCAGCGACCTTCGTGACGGCGACCTCATCGCGGTGCCGGCGTCGGGTGCGTACAGCCGTTCCATGGCCTCCAACTACAACCACGCGACCAAGCCTCCGGTGGTGTCGGTGGCGGCGGGCGAGGTCACGACCTTGCTGCGGCGCGAGACTCTCGACGACCTGCTCGCGCTTGACAGCGGCGTAGACATGGGAAAGCGCGCGGGGGCGCAGGCCGGATAGGCCAAGATGATCCCGTGAACCTCGTGAATGGCGACAAGCCCGTCAAGGTTGCCCTGCTCGGCTGCGGCAACGTCGGTTCCCAGGTCGCGCGGCTCCTTCTCGAGACGCCGGACGACCTGGCCGCAAGGGTCGGTGCGCCCGTCGAGCTGGTCGGCATCGGCGTCCGGCATCCCGACGCCGAACGTGCCGGCATCGACCCGGCACTGTTCACCGGTGACAGCGAGGCGCTCGTACGATCCGGGGTCGACGTGGTCGTCGAAGTGATCGGTGGCATCGAGCCGGCCAAGAGCCTGCTGCTCGCCTCCTTCGCCTCAGGCGCCTCGGTCGTGACCGCCAACAAGGCGCTGCTCGCGGCGCACGGCCAGGAGCTCTACTCGGCGGCTGAGCGCGCCGGTGTCGACCTGTACTTCGAGGCGGCGGTCGCGGGTGCCATCCCGATCATCCGGCCGCTGCGCGAGTCGCTGGTCGGCGACGAGATCACGACNNGTGATGGGCATCGTCAACGGCACCACGAACTACATCCTCGACAAGATGACGACCGACCGGGTCTCCTTCTCGGAGGCGCTGGCGGAGGCGCAGGAGCTCGGCTACGCCGAGACCGACCCGACCGCCGACGTCGAGGGCTACGACGCCGCGGCCAAGGCGTCCATCCTCGCCAGCCTCGCGTTCCACACCGAGGTCGCCGGCGCGGACGTCCACCGCGAGGGCATCACGACGATCACCACCGAGGACATCGAGGCCGCCAGGGCGCAGGGCTACGTGATCAAGCTGCTCGCGGTCGCGACGCTGTCGGGCGAGCAGGAGGACGAGGTCTCCGTCCGGGTACACCCGACGATGGTTCCCGAGTCCCATCCCCTTGCGTCGGTGCGGGGTGCGTACAACGCCATCTTCATCGAGTCNNCTCGTGACGATCGCCCGGAACCGGATCCGGGGAACCCATGGTCCGGCCATGTCCACGTACCGCCGGTACGGCATCGCCTCGATCGAGGACGCGATGACCTCGTACTACCTGACGATGCAGGTCAAGGACGAGCCGGGCGTGCTCGCCAAGGTCGCATCGGTGTTCGCCAAGCATGAGGTCTCGATCCTGGCTGTACGGCAGACCATGGACGAGGACGGCCACGCCCGCCTGGGGATCATGACCCACATCGCACGCGACGCCGAGTTCACGGACACGGTCTCCGAACTGCGCACGATGACTTCTGCCGTCTCCGGACGGATCCGCCTGATCCGTGTGGAGGGCCGGTGAGCGAGCCCGACATGCGACCGGAGCTGGTGTGCCTAGACCTCGAAGGCGTGCTGGTTCCCGAGATCTGGATCGCCGTCGCCGAGCGCACCGGCATCGACGAGCTGCGACGTACGACACGTGACGAGCCCGACTACGACGCTCTGATGCGCTACCGGCTGGCGATCCTTGAGCAGCACGGGCTCACGCTGCCGGACATCCAGGCCACCATCGCAACGATGGCGCCGCTCCCCGGAGCTGTCGAGTTCGTCGACTGGCTGCGCGAGCGGTTCAGCGGCGTGATCATCTTGTCCGACACGTTCGCCGAGTTCGCCCAGCCGCTGATGCGTCAACTGGGGTTCCCGACCCTGTTCTGCCACTCGTTGGAAGTCGCCGGCGACGGCCGGATCACCGGGTACCGGCTACGGATGCCCGACCAGAAGCGGGCGTCCGTACAGGCGCTGCAGAGCGTGACGTTCCGCGTCATCGCTGCCGGCGACTCGTACAACGACACGGCGATGCTCCTGGCGGCCGACGCAGGCATCCTGTTCGATCCGCCGCAGCACGTCGTCGACGCGTTCGGGCAGCTGCCGGTGGCGCGCGGCTACGACGAGCTGCAGACCTGCATCAAAGCCGCATCGCTACGTGCCATCTAACCGGGCCTACTCGCCGGCGAGCTCCAGGTAGGCGGTCTCGGAGGAGTCCCTGAGGAACTGGGCGCAGCGCACGGCCTCGTCGTCCTCCCCGATCCGGTCCGCGGCGACGGAGAGCGCCCAGAGTGATCGCAGGAACCCGCGATTGGGCTCGTGCTCCCACGGAACCGGGCCGGAACCGCGCCAGCCGTTGCGCCGCAACGCGTCGAGGGATCGGTGGTAGCCGGTACGAGCGAACGCGTACGCACTGATGTCTGAGGAGTCCGTACGGTCCGCGAGTGCCTGCTCGGCCAGGACCGCCCACGCGATGGTGGACGAGGGGTGGCGGCGCGCCGCCGCGATCGCCTCGGCCGCGTCAGCGGGTTCCGGCTCGCTGTCAGGAGGAAGCAGCGTCGGGTCAGCGGCGTCGGCGAGGAGGTTGCGATGGGTATGCGGTGACATGGTCGCCACAGTAGGTGGGGTGTCGTAGAGGTGCTAGTCTTGCTGGCGTTGAGAGGACTAGATCCTCCACGCGCCTCACAGGCTGGGCGCGGCGATCCGCCGAAAAGATCACCCCGAAATACTCCGGGACATCTGGCCTGAGGGGATTCATCTGCCTGTCAACGCCGTTGTGCGCGCACCTTGTCGGCGCGCCCACCCCAGCGGTCAGGCTGTCACGACGGAAGGAAGTCCGTGACCGACACCACCACCACGGGCAAGTCCCTCGATGGGATGCTGCTCGCCGAGCTCAAGCAGGTCGCAGGAACGCTGGGCCTCAAGGGCACGGCCGGGATGCGCAAAGGAGAGCTCGTAGGAGCGATCCGGGAGGCGCAGGGCAATGGCGGGTCATCCGCCCGCTTGCACCGCCAGGCTCCCGCATCGCCGCCGGCGGTCGCGCCCGAGACGGTGACAACACCTGACGCCGCTCCCGCGGTGTCCAGCACCAACGACTCCGCAGGCGCTGCAGCGTCTGGCGAACAGAGCGGACGACGCCGCAGCCGCGGCTCCCGCCGTGAGGCCGGTGCGCCCGCCACGGATTCGACGCAGACCACCCTGCCGGACGCGACCCCGGCAGCCGCTCCCGAGGGTGACAGGTCCATCGCCGACGAGGTCGGCGCTCGTCTCAGCGCGCTGGGCGTCGAGCCCCGCGAGGCGGATCGTCAGCGCCGGCAACCCCAGCAGGGACAGCAGAACCAGCAGGGGCAGGGCGTCGAGGACGAGGCTCGTCAGGCGCAGCGCTCCGAGGAAGAGGAGGCGGGTGGTCGTCGTGGCCGGCGTCGCCGCAACCGCGATCGCCAGAACCGCCGTACCCGTCCCGGGCAGAGCAGTGGTGGGGCTCCGATCGAGCGCTTCGACGCCGAGCCCACCGTCAACGAGGGCGACGTGATCGTCCCGATCCAGGGCATCCTCGACGTGCTCGACAACTACGCCTTCGTGCGGACATCCGGCTACCTTCCCGGCTCGAACGACGCGTACGTGTCGTTGAGCATGGTGCGCCGTTTCGGGCTCCGGAAGGGCGACGTCGTCACGGGCTCCATCAGGCAGCCGCAGGACGGCGAGCGCAAGGAGAAGTTCAACCCGCTCGTCTCGCTCGACAGCGTCAACGGGGGCCAGCCGGAGTCGGCGCGCAACCGGCCGGAGTTCTCGAAGCTCACGCCGCTGTACCCGCAGGAGCCGCTGCGGCTCGAGAATGCGACGTCGGGAATGATCGGGCGGATCATCGACCTGGTCTCTCCGATCGGCAAGGGCCAGCGCGGTCTGATCGTCTCCCCGCCGAAGGCCGGCAAGACGATGATCATGCAGGCCATCGCGAATGCGATCACGACGAACAACCCTGAGGTCCACCTCATGGTCGTCCTCGTCGATGAGCGGCCTGAGGAGGTCACCGACTTCCAGCGCACGGTCACCGGCGAGGTCGTCGCCTCGACGTTCGACCGTCCGGCCGAGGACCACACGACGATCGCCGAGCTGGCGATCGAGCGGGCCAAGCGGCTGGTCGAGGCCGGCAAGGACGTCGTCGTACTGCTCGACGGCATCACCCGCCTGGGACGCGCGTACAACCTCGCGGCTCCGGCGTCCGGACGCATCCTGTCCGGCGGCGTCGACTCGGCCGCGCTGTACCCGCCGAAGAGGTTCTTCGGCGCCGCGCGCAACATCGAGGACGGCGGCTCGCTGACGATCCTGGCGACGGCTCTCATCGAGACCGGATCCAAGATGGACGAGGTGATCTTCGAGGAGTTCAAGGNNGGGCACCGGCAACATGGAGCTCCGGCTCCGCCGCGACCTGGCCGACAAGCGGATCTTCCCGGCCATCGACGTCGACGCGTCGGGCACCCGCCGCGAGGAGCTCCTGCTCAGCCGCGAAGAGCTGGCGATCATCTGGAAGCTGCGGCGTGTGCTGTCCGGCATGGACAACACAGCGGCTCTGGAGATGCTGCTCAAGCAGCTGCGCAAGACCACGTCGAACCACGAGTTCCTCGTCCAGATCTCGCGTACGACACCGAACTGATCCACCCGGTTTGGGGCCTGGCCAACCGTGAGACATAATGGGCGGTCGGCTCCGGTTCACGCCTCGGACGGCTCATCCGTCCTGCACCTGGCGACCCGGTCCGCGATACAAGGAGAAAGAAATGAAGCAGGGGATCCACCCCGACTACGTCGAGACGAACGTTGTCTGCAGCTGCGGCAACACGTTTACGACCCGGTCCACCGCGAAGAGCGGCCAGATCCACACCGAGGTCTGCGCCGCCTGCCACCCGTTCTACACGGGCAAGCAGAAGATCCTCGACACCGGCGGCCGCGTCGCCCGGTTCGAGCGCCGCTACGCGAAGAAGAGCTAGCACCAGTCGTCTGATCACCGGGGCGGGGGAGACCCTCGCCCCGGTGTTTGCGCTTCTCAACGTTTCGCAGGGAGGGATCGATGGCTGAGGGCACGGACGCACTCATTGCTGAGCACGCCCAGATCGAGCGCCGGCTGGCCGATCCCGCGACCCACGGCGACGCTCTCCTGGCGCGTCGACTCGGCCGCCGGTACGCGGAACTGTCGCCCATCGTCGCCGCCCTCGATCAGCACGCCCGCCTGATCGGCGACCTCGCGACAGCCAAGGAACTGGCAGAAGAAGACCGTTCCTTCGAGTCTGAAGCCGTGTCGCTCGCGGCCGAGCTCAACGCCTCCACCGAGAAGCTCACCCGGCTCCTGGCTCCGCGCGATCCCCACGACAGTGCGGACGCCATCATCGAGATCAAGTCGGGCGAGGGTGGCGAGGAATCGGCCCTGTTCGCCGGCGACCTCGTGAAGATGTACAGCCGCTACGCCGAGAACCGCGGCTGGAAGGTCGAGGTGCTCGACAGCCAGGAGACCGATCTCGGCGGCTACAAGTCGATCGCGATGACGATCAAGTCGCCGTCGACGTCGAACCCCGACGCCATGCCGTACGGGGTCCTGAAGTTCGAGGGCGGCGTGCACCGGGTGCAGCGTGTACCGGTCACCGAGTCCCAGGGCCGCATCCACACGTCGGCGGCAGGCGTCCTCGTAATGCCCGACATCGACGACGACACCGCCGTGGAGATCGACGAGAACGACCTGCGCGTCGACGTGTACAGGTCGTCGGGTCCCGGCGGCCAGGGCGTCAACACGACCGACTCGGCGGTACGGATCACGCACCTGCCTACTGGCACCGTCGTCTCCTGCCAGAACGAGCGCTCCCAGCTCCAGAACAAGGAGACGGCGATGCGCATGCTGCGCGCGCGCCTCGTGACGCTGGCCGAGGAGCAGGCGGCGACCGCGGCCTCCGCCGCCCGGAGGTCTCAGGTCCGTACGGTCGATCGCTCGGAGCGCATCCGTACGTACAACTACCCCGAGAACCGCATCGCCGATCACCGCATCGGCTTCAAGGCGCACAACCTGGATCTCGTGCTGAACGGCGAGCTGCAGCCGCTCCTTGACGCGCTCCACGAGGCGGACCTCGCGGACCGTCTCGAGCACGTCGGTGAGGCCTGACCGTGCCGCTGGGGGCGAGCGCGGCGGTACGGCGGGCGGCGCAGGCCCTCGCCGATGCCGGCTCGACATCCCCGGACGCCGAGGCGAGAACACTCGTCGCACACGTCGCCGGCATCGAGCCAGGTCGGCTCCCGCTTGCTGACCCGCTCGACGACGCCACGCTCGAGGTGCTCGACATCGCCGTGGCCCGTCGGGTCGCGGGGGAGCCCGTACAGCACATCACCGGCGTCGCCCACTTCCGTACGACCAGCCTCCTCGTCGGACCCGGCGTGTTCGTCCCGCGGCCCGAGACCGAGACGATGGCCGGGTGGTGCCTCGAGCAGGTACGTACCGGCAGCCGTGTCGTCGAGCTGTGCGCGGGCTCGGGAGCGATCAGCAAGTCGCTCGCGATCGAAGGGCCGGCACTCGACCAGTGGGCGCTGGAACTGTCGCCCGACGCCGTCTCGTACCTCGCGGCAAACCTCGCGGGTACCGAAGTACGTGTCGTCGAGGGTGACATGGCCGAGGGCCTTCACGAGCTGGACGGGACCGTCGACCTGGTCGTCGTGAACCCTCCGTACGTCCCGCTCGACGCGTGGGAGAGCGTGCCCGTCGACGTGCGCGACCACGATCCGGAGCTTGCGGTGTTCTCGGGGGCCGACGGGCTGGACGCGTTGCGCGTCGTGGCCGATGTCGCCGCCCGCCTGCTGCGTCCTGGAGGCCTGCTGGCGGCCGAGCACGCAGAGGTCCAGCACGCGGATGTCGTCGAGCTGTACGCACGGCACGGACGGTTCGACACGGTCCGCGACCATCAGGATCTGGTCGGCCGGTGGCGCTTCGTCACCGCTCGCCGCGTCGTGTGACTCGGCCCGGTCATTCGTGCCTTCGCGGGCGGGCTGGCAGGATGAGCGGGTGACCGAGTCCAGCGACGAGACGACACCCCGCGACGACGGCCCAGCCGCGGAGTCCGACGGGTCGATCCAGCAGAACGAAGCGATGACGACCGATGGTGCGCCGACCCGCGACCTCGAGCCTGAGGCTGCCGCTGAGGTTGAGCCCCAGCCCGCACCTGAACCTCAGCCTGACGCCGAACCTGAGCCTGAACCGGAGCCTGAACGTGAGCCGATCGTGGTCAGCGCCGAGGACCTGAAGGCGGCCATCGAGAGCGTACGGACGGCGATCCGCGCCGGGGAGAGCGTCGTGTTCCCGACCGACACCGTGTACGGGATCGGGGCCGATCCCTTCTCCCCGCAGGCAGTCCAAGGGCTCCTGGATGCCAAGCACCGTGGCCGGGACATGCCGCCACCGGTCCTCATCGGCGACGCCGATGTCCTCGAGGCGTACACACGGGACGTACCGGCGGCCGCGCGACTCCTCGCGAATCGCTACTGGCCCGGCCCTCTGACGCTGATCCTGACTGCGCAGTCGAGCCTGCGGATGGATCTCGGCGAGACCAAGGGCAGCATCGGGGTTCGCGTCCCGGACCATGAGGTTGCGCGAGCCATCCTTCGAGCGACCGGCCCGCTCGCCGTGTCGAGCGCCAACATCAGCGGGGAACCGGCCGCCACCGACGAGCCCGAGGCGCGGCGTCAGCTGCGGGGCTCGGTCGCCGTGTACGTGGATGGGGGTGCCACGCCCGGTCCCACCCCGTCGACGATCGTCGACTTCGCGTCTGACCTGTCCGGCCGCGTCCTACGGGTCGGTGCGATCCCGCTGGACGAGCTGCGGAAGCTGCTTCCCGGCCTCGCGGGACCCGAGCCCGACCCGGTACCCGAGGAGTCTGTACCGGCGGACGAGCCGGAGTCGCAGGAGCGGACGGTCGATGAAGGCGCCGCGCACGTGTCCGAGACCGGGGATCCGACTGAGGCGGCCCCTGCACCCGCGGTGGCCGAGACCAAGACCGAGGAGAAGACGTCCTAGGTGCGCGAGTACGTCCTGGTCCTGCTCATCGCCTTGGCGGCGACGTACATCTCCGCGCCCATGTGCCGCAGCCTTGCGCTGCGGGTGGGGGCGGTCGCCATGGTTCGGGACCGCGATGTCCATGCCCGCCCGGTCCCGTACTTCGGCGGTGTCGCGATGCTCATCGGCGTGACCGTGGCGTTCTTCTGCGCCTCCCACCTGCCGTTCCTGGGCCGCCATTCGTCGGTGACGAGTGACTCGCTCGCCATCCTCGGCGCGGCGGCCGTCATCAGCATCGTCGGTGTGGTGGACGACATCATCGACCTCCCGGCGATCGCCAAGGCGGCCGGTCAGGTGCTGGCGGCCGGCGTTGCGGTGCTCGGCGGCGTCACTGTGCTGTGGATCCCACTCCCTGGGCGTCTGGTCTCGCTCGATCAAGGCACCGGGATGGCTGTCACCGTCGTCGTCATCTTCATCTGCGCGAACGCCATCAACTTCGTCGACGGGTTGGACGGTCTCGCCGCCGGCGTCGTGGCGATCGGCTCCCTGGCGTTCGCCGCGTACGCGTACATCCTCACCGTCGAGCACGACCTCCTCCGCGCGACCACGGCCAGCCTCGTCACCGTCGTGGCCGCCGGTGTGTGCCTCGGATTCCTCGGCCACAATTTCTTCCCCGCGAGGATGTTCATGGGCGATGCGGGCGCCATGCTCCTCGGCGTGCTGCTCGCCACGTCGACGGTCAGCCTCAGCGGTCAGCTCGACCCGGCAGCGCTGACGGGTACGGGAGGGCTGCTGGCCGCGTACCTCCCGATCGTCCTGCCGCTGGCCGTGCTCGCGCTGCCGGTCCTCGACCTGGTTCTGGCGTACGTCCGGCGCACCATCGCCGGTACGTGGTGGTTCCGTCCCGACAAGAAGCATCTGCACCACCGCCTGCTGCAGCTCGGCCACTCCCAGACGCGGGCCGTGCTCCTCATGTACCTCTGGACGTCGCTGCTGTCGTTCGGGGCGATCGCGATCGGCTTCATGGACAACAACTGGTGGATCGTCGCGGTGCTGGTGGGTCTGGCAGCCATCCTCGTGCTGCTCACGATCGTGCCCCGGCGCCGAGCGGCCGCGGCGGCACCACCGGCCCGCCCCCCCGGTCTGCCATGACCCCGTCGCCGAACCGGGTACGGGCGACGCGACTGTTCGTGGGCGGCCTCGTCGGATGGCACGGGGGCCTCGTTCTGTCGGCAGTCGCCGGGATCATTCTCAGCGGTGGCGTCGGACTGCTCAGCGGCCTGATCGGCGCTGCGCTCGCCGTCGCCTACTACGCGATCGGACAGGGGGTCCAGATGCAGTACGCCGACGCGTCGCCACAGACACTCCGCGCGGCCAGCATCGCGTCGTACGTGGTGCGTGTGAGCCTCCTCGGGGGACTGCTCTGGGCATCCATCGTGTGGCCGACGATCACGTCCGCGCTGGATGCCCGTGGGCTCTTCGCGGGCATCGTCCTGGGGGTTCTCGGATGGCTCGCCGGCCTCGTTGTCGCCTTCCGCAAACTGCGCATTCCGACCTTCGACGAGCCCGATCCTGTGAGATATGACCCACCCCGCGAGGACTGCTAGGCTCGCCGTGCCATGAGCGAACGACGAGGTGATGCCGGCGATAGCTACGGTGCGCTGAGCTATATCTTGGCGGGACCGTTGCTCTATGGAGGGCTCGGCTGGGTCGCCGACCACCTGATGGGTATGGTCCTCTTCCTGCCCCTCGGGATCGTCGGCGGACTGGCGTTGAGCGTCTTCGTCGTCTACAAGAGATTCGGCACCCCCGAGCGGTCCTCCGGACCGAACGAATGACGAAAGGGACACGGTGACTCCACTAGCCACCCCATTCCTTCCGCTGGAGGGAAACGCGCCGCCGACGTTCGGCGTCGGTTCGTTCGATTCGCGCCCCTTGTTCCCGAGCGAGGCTTGGCTCCACGGCGACACGGCGCACCTCGCGTGGACCGACATCTGGGTCACCAACCACATCCTGCAGGCCGTCATCGCCACCATCCTGGTGATCGCGTTCTGGCTGTGGGTGAGCCACAAGATGAAGATCGTTCCCGGCAAGAAGCAGTTCGTGGGTGAGTACCTCTACGACATGCTCCGCAACACGGTGGCGCGAGACATCCTCGGGCACGACTACAAGACGTACCTGCCCTACATCGTCTCGATCTTCAGCTTCGTGCTCATCAACAACCTCTTCGGGCAGTTCTTCCTCTTCATGTTCCCGACGTTCTCGAAGATCGGGTTCGCCTGGGGCCTCGCCCTTCTCACATGGCTGCTGTACAACGGGGCCGGCATCAAGAAGTGGGGTGTGCTGGGTTACGTCAAACGGATGACGGTCCCGGCCGGTGTCCCCGTCGCCCTGCTGCCTCTGATCATCCCGCTCGAGATCCTGTCGAACTTCATCGTCCGGCCGATCACGCTCGGCTTGCGACTGTTCGCGAACCTGTTCGCGGGACACCTCGTCGTCCTCGTGTTCGTCCTCGGCGGCACGTACCTGATGTTCGTCTCAGAGCCGATCATCAACAAGGTCGCGGGTGGCGCGGCCATGATTCTCGCCTTCGCCATCTTCGCCCTGGAGTTGCTCGTGGCCGTCCTTCAGGCCTATATCTTCACCGTCCTCACCGCCCAGTACGTCTCGTCGGCCATCGCCGAGGAACACTGACCGTTCGAAAAGCACCACCTGCTGAAAGCCCAATCCGAAAGGACCCGTCATGACCCTCCTCGAAATGTCTGGCTCGCTCAACATGATCGGCTACGGTCTCGCGACCATCGGCCCAGGCGTCGGTGTGGCGATGATCTTCTCTGCGGTCATCAATGGCACTGCCCGCCAGCCCGAGGCTCGCGGATCACTGCTCAGCACCGCCTGGATCGGGTTCGCTGTGGTCGAGGCCCTGGCCATCATCGGCATCGCGCTCGCGTTCGTGCTGACCGGCACGCTCACGAAGTGACCCTTCGATGATCCCCCTCGAAGGCACAGGCCCCTTGGGGCCGTTGCTTCCGGACCACCCGAGCGAGTTCATCGTCGGCATCGTCCTGTTCTTCATCATCCTTGGGGTGGTGTGGAAGAAGGTCGTGCCCACGTTCGAGGCGCTGTACGCCGCACGGGCGGATGCGATCCGCGGCGGCATCGAGCGCGCCGAGCAGGCCCAGGCCGAGGCGAAGGCTGCACTCGAGCAGTACCGTGCGCAGCTCAGCACGGCCAGGGACGAGGCGTCGAGGATCCGTGAGGACGCCAAGAACGCCGGCGCACAGATCCAGGCCGAGATGCGTACCGCTGCGACAGCAGAGTCGGCTCGCATCGTCCAGTCGGGCCACGCACAGGTCGAGGCCGAACGTGCCGCGGCTCGCGAGAACCTGCGTCGTGACGTGGGCGGTCTCGCGACGACGCTGGCAGAGAAGATCGTGGGCGAGGCGCTCACCGACGATGCCATGTCGGCGCGCACCATCGACCGGTTCATCGCCGATCTCGACGCGGCACCGCAGCAGGCATGAGGCAAGTCGGCATGGCACTGAGCGCGAATGCAGAGGCCCGGCAGGGGGCGGTCGACGCCGTCCTGACGGACCTCGGCACCGTGCCGTCGGGCTTGAGCTACGAGCTGTTCGCGATCTCCGACGTACTCGGCGATTCGGCCCAGCTCCGCAAGGCTGTGGCCGAGCCGGCCTTCCCGGTGGACGATCGGCGAGCCGTCGCGCGGCAGCTCTTCGCCGGGAAGGTGAGCGCGGTCGCGATCTCGGTCCTCGAGGCAGCGATTGCGCAGAACTGGCGGTCCGGGATGGCCTTGGTCAGCGCGATGGACCGGCAGGGCGTACGAGCCGTGCTGCTCATCGCAGAGCAGGCAGGTCGCCTCGACGAGGTCGAGGAGACGTTGTTCAGGTTCGGCCGGATCGTCGATGGGGACCACCAGCTCCGCACCACGCTGGCGGATCGCAACGCTCCGCTGGAGGCCCGCGTGTCTCTGGTGACGACGCTGCTGCAGGGCAAGGTGCCTCTTGAGACCCTCGCCCTGGCCCAGCGGGCCGTCGCGGCGAGCGACCATACGTTCGACCTGACTCTCGAAAGCTACCTGCTCATCTCGGCAGCCCTACGACGCCGGTCGCTGGCGACGGTCGTCGTGGCGCACCCGCTCACCGCCGACCAGGAAGCTCGGCTGCAGGCGGCACTCACCGCNNGGCGGGGTAAAGGTCGAGATCGGCGACGAAATCATCGACGGATCGATGGCTGGACGCTTCGACGCGGCCCGCCGTCAGCTCGCGTAACGAAGGAAGGCAGCCACTCATGGCGGAACTGACGATCAACCCGGAGGACATCCGGGCGGCACTGGACCAGTTCGTCGCGGACTTCAACCCGTCCGCGGCCTCCCGCGAGGAGGTCGGCACGGTCTTCACNNCTCGGCAACTCGGAAGGCATTGAGGAAGGCTCGACGGTACGACGTACCGGCGAGATCCTCTCCGTTGCTGTCGGCGACGGCTACCTCGGTCGCGTCGTCGACGCGATGGGTGAGCCGATCGACGGTCTCGGGGAGATCCCCGGGCTCACCGCGCGCCGTAACCTCGAGCTCCAGGCCGCCGGCGTCATGGACAGGCAGAGCGTCAACGAGCCGCTGCAGACCGGCATCAAGGCCATCGACGCGATGATGCCCATCGGCCGTGGCCAGCGCCAGCTCATCATCGGCGATCGCAAGACCGGCAAGACCGCGATCGCTCTCGACGCCATCATCAACCAGCGTCGCAACTGGGAGTCCGGGGACCCGAAGAAGCAGGTGCGCTGCATCTACGTGGCGATCGGTCAGAAGGGCTCCACGATCGCCGAGGTGCGGGGGACCCTGGAGAGGGCAGGCGCCCTGGCGTACACGACGATCGTGCACAGCCCGGCGTCCGACCCCGCAGGTTTCAAGTACATCGCGCCGTACACGGGCTCGGCCATCGGCCAGCACTGGATGTACGAGGGCAAGCACGTCCTCATCGTGTTCGACGACCTCACCAAGCATGCCGAGGCCTATCGCGCGATGTCGCTTCTGCTGCGCCGCCCGCCGGGCCGCGAGGCCTACCCCGGTGACGTCTTCTACCTCCACTCCCGTCTGCTGGAGCGCTGNNGTCATCTCGATCACCGACGGCCAGCTGTTCCTCCAGTCCGACCTGTTCAACGCCAACCAGCGCCCGGCGATCGACGTCGGCATCTCGGTCTCCCGGGTCGGCGGTGCGGCGCAGGTCAAGGCCATGAAGGACGTGGCGGGCACGCTGAAGATCGGCCTGGCCCAGTACCGGGACATGCAGGCGTTCGCGATGTTCGCCTCCGACCTCGACGCGACGAGCCGTCGCCAGCTGGAGCGCGGCGCGAGGCTCACCGAGCTGCTGCGTCAGCCGCAGTACTCGCCGTACCCGGTCGAGGACCAGGTCATCAGCGTGTGGGCCGGCCTCAACGGCCTGCTGGACGACGTTCCCGTTGTCGACGTCCTGCGCTTCGAGCAGGAGATGCTCGAGAACCTCCGTGGCACGACCTCGATCCTCCAGACGATCTCCGAGATCCTCACGTTCGACGCCGACTCGAAAGCGGCGGCGAAGGAAGCGATCGAGTCGTTCAAGGATCAGTTCCGTACCTCCGAGGGGAAGCTCCTCCACGACGACGAGGCCCAGGTGCCCGTCCCCAGCGAGGAGATCCACCAAGAGGAGATCATCGCCTCCGATCGGAAGGCGCACTGACCCATGCCTGCCAGCCTTCGTGAACTGAGAGAGCGGCGCCGCTCAGTCCAGACGACCAAGAAGATCACCCGCGCGATGGAGCTCATCGCCGCGTCGCGGATCGTCAAGGCGCAGCAGGCCGCCCAGGAGTCCCTCCCGTACACACGGGAGCTCAACCGGGCGGTGGCCGCGGTGGCGTCCTACTCGGGGTACGACCACCCGTTGACCCACGAGGAGGAGCACCCGACCCGCGCCGCGGTGCTCATCGTCACGTCGGACCGCGGCCTCGCCGGCGCGTACTCGACGAACGCCATCAAGTTGGGCGACCGCCTGATCTCCACCCTCCGCGACGAGGGCAAGGAGGTCATGACGTTCATCACCGGCCGCAAGGGCATCGCGTACTACCAGTTCCGTGGCCGGGACGTGGCGAAGTCGTGGGCGGGGTTCTCCGACAAGCCGTCGCACCACCAGTCGGATGAGGTCGCCGACGCGCTGATCAACGCCTTCCTCACCCCGACAGACGAGGGCGGCGTCGACGAGATCCACGTGGTCTACACGCGGATGGAGTCGATGCTCATCCAGGAACCCCGAGTACGGCGCGTCCTGCCTCTGCGGGTCGTCCGTGATGCGATCAACCCCGAGCCGCAGCCAGAGGGGCTGCTGCCGCTGTACGAGTTCGAGCCCGACCCCGTGACCGTGCTCAACGCGCTGCTGCCCCTGTACGTGCGGAACCGGATCCACTTCTACCTCATGCAGGCCGCCGCGTCGGAGCTGGCGAGCAAGCAGAAGGCCATGAAGTCCGCGACCGACAACGCCGAGCAGCTCATCCAGAAGTTGATCCGCGACGCCAACCAGGCACGGCAGTCGCAGATCACCCAAGAGATCACCGAGATCGTCGGCGGCGCCTCGGCGCTGGCCGAGACGAACGACGAGGAGTAACCATGACCGCCACCATGACCGCAGCCTCAACAGATGCGGCTACGCACGGCGTCGGGCGGGTCGTCCGTGTCATCGGCCCCGTCGTCGATGTGGAGTTCGCCCCCGACGAGATGCCCGACATCTACAACGCGCTGACCATCGAGATCGAGGTCAGTGGCGAGAAGCGGTCGATGACGCTCGAGGTTGCGCTGCACGTCGGCGACAACGTCGTACGCGCGATCGCCCTCAAGCCGACCGACGGCATGCGCCGCGGCTCCGCGGTGTACGACACCGGCGCGCCCATCAGCGTGCCGGTCGGCGATGTCACCAAGGGCCGCGTGTGGAACGTCACCGGCGACTGCCTCAGCGATGATGCCTCGACGTTCACCGTGACCGAGCGCTGGCCGATCCACCGCGAGCCGCCGAAGTTCGACGAGCTCGAGAGCAAGACCGAGATGCTGCAGACCGGCATCAAGGTGCTGGACCTGCTCACCCCGTACGTACAGGGCGGCAAGATCGGCCTGTTCGGTGGCGCGGGCGTCGGCAAGACCGTGCTGATCCAGGAGATGATCTACCGCATCGCCCACAACTTCGGTGGCACCTCGGTGTTCGCCGGCGTGGGGGAACGGACCCGTGAGGGCAACGACCTCATCCACGAGATGATCGAGGCCGGCGTGATGAAGGACACCGCGCTCGTCTTCGGCCAGATGGACGAGCCGCCGGGCACCCGCCTGCGCGTCGCACTGTCCGCGCTCACAATGGCGGAGTATTTCCGTGACGAGCAGAAGCAGGACGTGCTGCTNNGTGGGCTACCAGCCGAACCTCGCCGACGAGATGGGTCAGCTCCAGGAGCGGATCACCTCGACCCGCGGCCACTCCATCACGTCGATGCAGGCCATCTATGTACCGGCCGACGACTACACCGACCCGGCACCGGCCACGACGTTCGCCCACCTCGACGCCACGACCGAGCTCTCCCGCGAGATCGCGTCGCGAGGCCTGTACCCGGCGGTCGACCCGCTGACGTCCACGTCGCGCATCCTCGACCCGCAGTACATCGGCAAGGATCACTACGACACCGCCGTACGGGTGAAGCAGATCCTGCAGCGCAACAAGGAGCTCCAGGACATCATCGCGATCCTCGGCGTCGACGAGCTGTCCGAGGAGGACAAGATCGCGGTCTCCAGGGCGCGCCGCCTCCAGCAGTTCCTCAGCCAGAACACGTACATGGCCGAGAAGTTCACACAGGTCCCCGGTTCGACCGTCCCTCTCGCGGAGACGATCGAGAGCTTCAAGATGATCTGCAACGGCGAGGTCGACCACATCGCAGAGCAGGCGTTCTTCAACGTGGGCGGTCTCGACGACGTCATGAAGAAGTGGGACCAGCTCCAGAAGGAAGGCGCCTGACCGATGGCCGAGGTGTTCTGGGTCGAGATCGTCGCCGCCGACCGTCGGGTCTGGGAAGGCGACGCCATCTCGGTCGTGGCACGTACCACGGAAGGCGACATCGGTCTGCTCGCACACCATGAGCCGATGATCGCTCCGCTGGTCGCCTCCACGGCTGAGGTCACCACGCCGGATGGACGGCGCGAGATCGTGGTCGTCGACGGCGGTTTCCTCTCGGTCACTCCGACGCGTGTGGCGCTCATCTCACCGTTCGCGCAGCTGGCCCACGAGATCTCCCTCGATGAAGCCGAGCATGAGCTCCGTGACGCTCAGAGGGCTCTCGAGGCCGGCGACAACAGCGAAGAGGTGCATCGCCACTATCAGCGTGCTCAGGCTCAGATCAAGGCTGTCCACCTCGTCGCCTGACGGCTTCCGCTCTGCCCCTGTCGCACGTGGGCGAGCGACGCCCAGCGTGTGCTGCCGAGGGGCTAAAAAGCTCGTGGGGACGACCTAGTACAGTCACGCCATGAGCTGGATGGGGGATACGGAAGCGGGACTCCTCGCGGCCCTCATCCTCGTTCTCCTCTGGCTCGCATGGGTGTTCGGGCGGCGTCGCTGGCTCGGCCGCCAAGGCGGCACCTTCGACTGCTCCGCTCGACTGGACACGACCGTGTCTGGACGCGGGTGGGTCCTGGGGGTGGCTCGTTACGCCGGTGACTGGCTCGAATGGCACCGCGTGTTCGGCCTGAGCATCACGCCCCGGTTGCGGTTCCATCGGGGCAAGACCGCGATCACCGACCAGCGTCCTCCGACGGCGCGCGAGACGTTGGCACTGTACGAGGGGCAACGCATCATCAGCCTGGTCGGAGCCTTGGGCGACGACCAGGCGGTGGAGATCGCCCTGGGCGGTCAGGAGCTCACCGGTCTGATGTCATGGTTCGAAGGAGCTCCTCCCGGACAGAGCCAGGTCGACCGGCGGGCTCACTGACGGGTGGCTACTCGCCGCGAGACGTGGGCGGTCGGCGATCGGCACCGGGGACCCACAGGATGTCCCCGTCGCGACGATTGGCCACGCGGGCCAGGATGAAAAGCAGGTCCGAGAGTCGGTTCAGGTACGTGATAGCGAGGCTGTTCACACCGCCCGCAGTGTCCACCCCGAACTCGTCAGCGGCTCGCCAAGCGCTCCGTTCGGCCCGCCGGCAGATCGTGCGGCAGACGTGCAGGTGGGCGGCACCGGCGGTGCCTCCCGGGAGGAGGAACGAGTTCAGCTCGGCCAGGCCTGACATGAAGTCGTCACACCAGCCCTCGAGCCGGTCGACCGACGACGAGATGATACGAAGGGGCTCCATCTTCGCCCCCGGCTCGAGTGGTGTTGCGAGATCGGATCCGAGGTCGAAGAGCTCGTTCTGAATGATCCGCAGCGCGTCGAAGATCGATCGGGACAGGTTTCCCATCGCGATGGCGACGCCGATGGCGGAGTTGAGCTCGTCCACCGTCCCGTACGCCTCGACGCGCAGATCCGTCTTCGGAACGAGCGAGTTGTCGACCAGCCGCGTGGTGCCGCCATCACCGGTACGGGTGTAGATGCGCGTGAGATGAACCATCCCCCGACACTAGCAAGCACGGCCCGTCGTCTGCGTCCGGCCGGGCCGCCTATGGCAGGCTGTCCCGGTGATCCGCGAAGCCCTCGTCATCCTCCTCGGTGCTGCCGTCCTGTCTGCGTGCGCGTCGACCACGGACAGCCCCGCAACGTCCACGACGCGTACGACCTCCAAGGCGAGCATCGCGACAGCATCTCCCGGTACGGTCAACTGCACGTACGTGACCGGGTCGTCCCCCGCGAAGCCGGTCGATCCGCCGCCGGGCACCAACGTCCCGTCGACCGGAACCGTGGCGGCGGTGATCACGACGAACGAGGGCCCCATCACGATCACGATGGACCGGTCGAAGACCCCCTGCACGATCAACTCGTTCCTCTCACTGGCACAGCAGAAGTACTTCGACGCCACG
>PMLO01000030.1:0-30915 GCA_003158895.1 Propionibacteriaceae bacterium | reverse complement strand
GGAGGGAAGCCGAACAATCCGGCGAAGATCCTTACGGTGACCGTCGGCTGAGCGTCAGGCGGTAGCGGACACCCACTGGCGGAGCGTCTCCGCAACGACCGCCGGCTGGTCGGCGTGGACCCAGTGCCCGGCGCCCTTGACCACGACGAGCCGGACCCGGGGGAACAGCGCACGCATGGCGGGCAGCTGGTCGCGGGTCACGTAGTCGGACCTGTCACCGCCGACCCACAGCACGGGGCCGTCGTACGTCCCGCTCGCCGCGGGCCAGCCGCCGATGCGGGCGATGCCGCGGCGCAGGCCTGCAAGGTTCGGCAGCCAGGACCAGCCCGTGTCCGTGCGTTGCAGACCCTGGAGCAGAAAGCCCCGTACGACCGGGTCAGGCGCGGCCTCGAGCAGCCGGGCGTCGGCGTCGGCTCGCGTCGAAACCTGTGAGAGGTCCATCGCCAGCATCGCGTCGAGGTAGCGGACGAACTCCGTGGCGTCCGTCTCGGCGGGGGAGATGTCGACCACCGCGAGCCTGCCGACGAGCTCGGGATGTCCGAGGGCCACCAGCATCGCCACCTTGCCGCCCATCGAGTGGCCCACGAGGGTGACCGGCGCTGGCTCCGCGAGCTCGCGCAGCAGGTCGGCGACGGCATCGGCCATGGACTCGTACGACCCGTCCTCGGCCCAGGGTGACCGGCCGTGATCGGGGAGGTCGACGAGCAGGCTGCCCGCGGGGAGCAGCAGCTTGGCGATAGTCGACCAGTTCTTCCCCTGGCCGAGCAGGCCGTGGAGGAATAAGTACGAGACAGGCCCCTCGCCGACGCGTGTCACCGCCAGGCTCATCGGCGGCGCTCCCAGCACGCGGTGTGCCAGTGGCGCCGGGCGTCCACGGCATGCTCCAGCCCGAGCTCCGGGGTGCTCGGCCACGCGACCACGTGCGGCGTGCCTGCCGCCACGGGATGGTCGCAGCCGGGGCAGCGGTACGGCTTGGTCGCGGCGGCACCGGGCACGCTTCGTACGATCCAGCGTCCGTCAATCTTCTCGACGCTCGTCGCATGACCGGCCGACAGTGGTCGGGGAGCACGCAGATGCTTGCTCGGACGGCGGGCCATGACCGTGACGATACCGTGCGCGACCGTGCGATCCGTGTCGGGACGCTGCTGCCGATAGAGCATGAGAGACGTCACGACTCACCTGGTCCAAGCGATTGACATGGCATGCATAACGAATATCGTTGGTAGCGGTATTCGTTATGAGGAGCTGAGATGATGCGGGTTCGAGCCAGCCTGGAGACCACCACGCGGAACATGGCCACGATGGGCTGGGCAACCCTGGTCGCTGCCGCGGCGGTGGGGCTCTATGGGCTGATCAACACCTGGGCCACGATCACCTCGGGCGTGGCCGTCCTTTCGCTCAGTTCCAGCGATTACAGCCGACCGTCGGCGGGCACCTGGTCGGTGGCCCCGGGCGCGAGCCTCACCTGGCCATACCAGGTGATGGTGCCCGTGGGCCAGATTCCCTCGTCTGCGCGCTGGCTCGTCCAGTGCGGGGACGCGCTCACCCCGCTGTTGTGGGCTGCATCACTTGCTGCGCTGGGCCTCGTTCTGGTGAAGGTGGGCAGCGCACAGTCCGTCTTCGACCGGCAAGTCCGGCGGGCTCTGAACATCCTCGCGGGATGCCTGAGCGCGCTTGCTGTGGTACCGACCGGCCTGGTTCTCTTCGGTACGAACTGGGCACTGGGAAGCCTGGGCTGGGCCGCGAACACAGTCACGATCCCGACGGCCATGTGGGCACCGATGTTCGCCCTTTACCTTTGCATCGCCTTCGCCACCACACTGCGACACGGGGCCAGGCTCGCGTCGGAGCTGGACCAGGTGATCTAGTGCCAGCAGCGGAATCGCGGATCGTGTGCAACATTGACGTCCTGCTCAGCGACCGTGGCATGAGTCTGACGGAGCTTGCCGACCGCGTCGGCCTCAGCGTGGTCAACCTGTCGATCCTCAAGAACAACCATGCGAAGGCGGTCCGCTTCACGACCTTGACCGGACTCTGCGACGCGCTCGGCTGCACACCAGGGGACATCTTCACCGTCGTGGACCCGGCGCCGCTGATGTAGCGTCCCTTGGCATGCCGAGACTCACGTCGCCCACAACGCAGCTGCGTGACTCCTGGTTGGCTGCCCGTGAGGAGTGGGGTCGGGAGACTCATCAGGATGGTGCTGGTCTGCGCGTCGGTGATGACGTCGACACCGTTGAGGGCTTCGCCGCGTGGGTGGAGCGCCTACGCGGTGAATCTGACCCTTCCACCGTTCTGGACGAAGGCCTCGTGCATGCCAGCTACTGGTGGATCGTCGAGGACGATGAGTATCTCGGAGCGATCTCGCTTCGGCACACGCTGAACGACTTCCTGCTGCGCGCAGGCGGGCACATCGGATATGGCGTTCGCCCATCGGCTCGAAGGCGCGGCCTGGCCACCTGGGCCTTGAGAGCCGTTCTGCCCGAGGCTCGCGCGTTGGGACTGGATCGTGTGCTTGTCACCTGCGACGACGCCAATGCCGCCTCGGCTCGGACCATCGAGAGCAACGCGGGAGTCCTCGAGGACGTACGCCAGACCGAGCTCGGCCGAACCCGCCGCTACTGGATAGCTCTCTAGCCTGGTCGACCTCGACCGGGCAGCTGGCGTGGCCGCAGCGCGTGGTGGTGTGGGCACCAGCTGCAGCAGTGGTCCAGACTGGCGGGGTGGAGATCGAAATAAGCGGGGACGCCATTCGTCTGGGGCAGTTGCTCAAGTTCGCCAATCTCGTCACAGACGGGGGCGAGGCCAAGGCGCTGATCGTCAGTGGAATGGTGAGGGTCGATGGCGAGCTCGAGATCAGGCGGGGGCGCCAGGTCGGCCTCGACTCGCTGGTCGAGGTCGACCTTCCGCAAGGTCGCCAGGAGCTTCGCGTGGTGCAGGAGAGGCCGGTCCCTGGGTCGTGACCACACCGGTGCGGACCGTTTCGGGCTCATGATGGGGTTGCGTGGGCATGCGGCCCGACGCCGGTGAGCAACCAGCGAGTCCGTTCCAGTCGACGAGCCTGTCCGAGGAGCACCGGCGAGGGCTTCAGATGAGCAGCTGGGAGACGCGGCCTCGGGAGACGTGGGTGAGGAACGCGATGTCGGTCACGGACAGGCCGCGGTCCCTGAGCTCCTTCACCACCTCTCTGGTGCGCCTGGCGGCTTCGGCTTCGGCATTCTTCGCGTCCCTCATAGCTGCCCACGCTTGGATGACACGCGTCATCAGCTCGTCGTCGTCGATGTCTGGAGCCGCGGCGACGTAGACGTCCTTGTCACCGGTCAGGGCTCGGACGAAGTCCCATGCCTTCTCCTCGAGCTGGTTGAGGGTGGCGCAATCGGTCATCCCGACCAACCGCGTCTGATCTTGGGCGGTGGCGTCGTAGGCGAGGATTCGGATGTTCCAGCCACTGCCTCTCTTGGGAGTGGCTTTGGCGACGTAACTGGTGTCGAGGGGCCAACCTTCGAACGGGTTGGTGGGCGTCCGGCCGGATGCAGACTCTCCTTGTCCCGGTGACTGTGTCACTGTCGTTCCTTCCCTTCGCGCGGTACCCGCACGCTGCGAATTCCTCCACGATAGGGGTCCTAGATACTTAATGTCTAGGGGTGAGCGCCAGGCGTCCGGTGGGGCTGTCGGCGCCCCTGCTTCAGCACACTCTGCTGTCGCGCGTGAATCAGCGCTTCGGCAAGCACGACGCCGACCGGCGCCGTAGGCGACCACCGCAGTTGGAAGCGGTCGGCTGAGCTGTCACTCGGGAAAGTCAGCGTCGTCCTGCGGGTCGGCGTCCCACCCGGCAGTGAAGAGGACGTCCGCCCCCTGCGTGTCGTCAACCACGCGGGCCAGCAGCTCCGAGGCTGTTCTCGAGCCCAGCAGCGCGTACTGGTCCAGCGAGCTCAGCGGTGCGATGCCCGCGACCTGCCAGATGCGCTGCGCGAGCTCGTCCGACAGTTCGACGTCGGCCGGCCAGGGGAGCTCGACGAACTCGCTCGCGCGAGAGATGGTCGCACGCACCAGGGCCTCGGCCGCGTCGAGCTCTGAGGGAGTGGACACGTCGAGCTCCACAGCGGGGAGCTCGCGCACCTGTGCTCGCGGGAAGGGGTCATCCTGCAGCCAGCGCACCACCTCGAACCGTGCGGCACCGGTCGCGAGCAGCTCGATCGAGCCCTCGGTCACCTCCACCGAAACGATGCGGGCCACCGTGCCCACCCCGAACCGGACGTCGCCACCCCCGACCTCGGAGCCTCGCTCGATCAGCACCACCCCGAAGTCGTGCTCGGTCTGGTCGAGCACCGACGACAACATCGCGACGTACCGCGGTTCGAAGACGCGCAGCGGCAACGGCATGCCCGGAAACAGTACGGAGCCGAGCGGGAACATCGCGAGCTCACGCGTGACGTCGGTCATGACGGCGATCCTGCCGGACGCGCGGCGGCGAAGCCAGCCCGCACAAGGGTCCACGCTCACGGGACAGTGATGGTCGCCCGACGTGACCAGCGCCGCGTAACCCTCGTGCCTCGATCGAGGACGATCCACCAGCACATGCGAAGGGGCCTAGCCGCGCCGCGCGCGAGAGATGTGCGTCTCTGACCGCACATGGGCTGGCGGACCTGCAGACTGGGTGTGCGCCCACAACTCCGTGGAGGTGGCTGACGTGGAAGCGCAGGGTCGAGCGAGCTGGCGGATCGGGATGGACCAGCCTGAGAATCTGGTCATCGGGTTGTTCGTGCGCGATGTCGCGGGGCTGAAGAGCAGGCACACCTGGCTGCCGCACTGCTCGCCGGTGATCGCTCGGGCCAAAAGTGATGGATCAACTGCAGCCGGTCACCAGTGGGACCACTGGTGGGACCGCTCCATGTCCACCAGCTGGAACCGACCGGATCAGAGCCAGGACTCCCTGGCCGGCAAGCGGTGGATCCCGCTCGACGTCGAGTCGTTGCAGTCCGCTCCCGCGCTGCAGGAGGTCGTCGCCAGGCATTTCGACGCCGCACGACAATGGGCCGCCGACCGTAAGCAGGAGCACATCGAGCTGATGATCGGGACCTCGGACCCAAGACCCTTCCATCGCGGGGGACACGGCGGTCGGGGCCTCGAGGAGACGAGGCTCGTTGCGGGCTTGGAACGGGATCTTGGCCGGCGAGCTCAGCCGTTCCAGCTCTGGATCACCGTGATCCCCGTCGCTGGACGGGAGCTGTGGCAGCTCGACCCTCACCACGTTCTCCTCACGGATGAGCTCCTCAGGGACTCCGCCCAGTACCGGAGGCGCATCACACCCGTCGTGCAGGCTCTCCTCTAGCCGAAGGGCCTCACCGGGCTGGGTTGCGTCGAGGGATCAGCAAGTTGGCGCCCCCCTCGTCGGCGGACCAGGCTGGTCATGAGGTGCGACGCTCAGCGGGGGGCCAGCTTCTTGTCACGGGATGCGCCCCGACCCGACAGCTGCACGATGGCGCCCGTGACAACGCCTAGAACCGCTCCGAGGATCGCTGCGGGGAGTCCCACCTCGATGGTTGCAGCCCAGGCGGTCGGCGCGTACACGTTCAGCCCGATGATCAGCCCCGTGATGCAGCCGAGAGCTCCCACAATGAACGCCCCCAGGAACGCGAAGCGAAGAATCGGGGGCGACTCTGCCAATGGGCGGGGCATCCTCATGTCGCAAGCATGGCATTCGTCCCCAGTCGGCGAAAGCCTTACCTCTCCCGTGCGGCAGAGGGTCCGCCTGCGACGACGGTGACGTTCGCCGGACAGGCAGTGAGCCGCCAGACCGACACGACACACCGTACGAACCGCCACCGGAACCCCAATTGCCCGTCCGCACGCCAAGCTGAGGCGACTTCCGCTCCTCAAGCCTGACCGTACGTTCCGGCTGGCCTCGCGGCCGGCGATCCGGCCGGGGCCTGTGCCGGGCGAAGGCGACAGACGAGGGGGCCGGACAGTACGTTGTCCGGGTGCGCCTCGTGATCGCTCGATGCCAGGTCGA
Source organism: Propionibacteriaceae bacterium (assembly GCA_003158895.1). Taxonomy (GTDB): domain Bacteria; phylum Actinomycetota; class Actinomycetes; order Propionibacteriales; family Propionibacteriaceae; genus Fen-668. Next base: position 24,902 of record PMLO01000030.1, on the reverse strand, counting down.
CTACGCCGGGAAGCTCACGGCTCATCTCCCGATGGCGCCGAGGCTCCTCGTCGTCAAGGCCGACGGGTCCGTGTCCGTCCACGCCGACGACAAGGCGTACAAGCCCCTCAACTGGATGAGTGCCCCGTGCACGTTGACGGTACGAGTGGTGGCCGAACCCGCCACGGACATCGCACAGGCGGTGAGCGAGGTCTGGGAGGTACGGAACACCTCGGGGGACACGCTCCAGATCACCATCGCCGAGGTGCTCCACGACTCGAGCCATGACCTCGGCCTCGACCCCGGCCTGCAGAAGGATGGCGTCGAGAAGCACCTTCAAGCGCTGCTCGCCGAGAACCCGTCGGCGCTCGGTGAGGGCTGGACGCTCGTACAGCGCGAGTACTACACGCCGATCGGTCCCGTCGACCTGGTCTGTCGCGACGCTGCCGGCGGGTACGTCGCGATCGAGGTGAAACGACGCGGCGAGATCGACGGCGTGGAGCAGCTGACGCGCTATCTGGAGCTCATGAGGCGCGAGCAGCGGTTCGCGAGTCTCACCGGCGTTCTAGCCGCGCAGCAGGTGAAACCGCAGGCGCGGGTGCTCGCCGCGGACCGCGGCATCGGCGTCATCACGGTCGACTACGACGTTTTGCGCGGCCTCGACAACACCATCGAGGACCGCCTGTTCTAGGACGTCAGCGCGCGTCCAGTGCCGGAAGGATGACCTCGCGGTAGACCAGCAGCAGGGCGGCGGCGAGCGGTACGGCCATGACCGCACCCGGGATTCCCAGCGTGGTGCCGCCCGCGAGGGCCGCCACCACGACCAGAGCACCCGGTACCTTCACCTGGCGTGCCATGAGCCGCGGCTGCGTGAAGTACGAGTCGAACTGCTGGTACAGGATGCAGAAGATCAGGCAGAACAACGCGACCGTCGGGCTCACCGACAGGCCGATGAGGCTGACGACGACGATGTTCGTGATGCCGCCGATGAGCGGGATGTACGTGAGGAGCGCGACCATGAAGGCCAGCGCCAGCGCGTACTGGGGAAGCCCCACGAACGTCAAGAAGATGAAGAAGACGATGCCCGCGATGACGACGTCGATCGTCATGCCGGTCACGTAGCCGCCGATCCGGGTGAACATCTCGTCGGCGAGGTACTTGGCGCGAGGCCGGCGCGAACCCGGCGAGAGCAGGTAGATCGTGGTCTTGATCTGCGGCAGGCTGCTCAGGAAGTACGCCGTGAGCACGATCGTGACGATCAGCGAGAACAGGGCGTTCGCCAGGAGCGCCCCGGCTCCCAGCAACCCGTTCCAGAGGGTGTTGAGCAAGCTGCCGTTCGTCAGGAAGTCCTGCAAGCGCGTGATGAAGTGGTACTGGGCGTCGAGGTTCGCGATCTGCTGGTTCTCGCGCAATGCCTGGATGTAGGTCGGTGCGTTCTTGTAGAGAGCTGTCGCCTGGTCCGTCACGACGGGGAGCAGGGCCGTAGCGCCCAGGACGACCACCACGAGGACGCCCAGCATCACGGCGACCACCGCGAGGCCCCGAGGAAGTCGCCGTTTCGTGAGCCACTCGACCATGGGGTTTAGGCCAAGGGCGATGAACAGACTCAGCACGACGATGAGGAGGATCGCCTTCAGGGAGATCAGCGCCATGGCCAGGCCGAGCGCGACCAGTGCCCCGATGGTGGCGTAGAACCCGAACGCGAACGGCTGCCTGATGGTCGTGTCAGTCGTGGTCTCGCTGGGTATCGGCGGCGGTGGCGGCGTCACCGCCTCTACAGGATCCGCGGCCAGGTGCCGCGTGGTCATGCGGCGGAGCGCCGTCACTGGCCACTGGAAGCGCGACCCGGTGCTGTGACCCTCGACGGCCTCCTGCGTCTCGGGGACCGCGTCGACGCCGAGGATCGGGACGTTCTCCGACGCCTGGTCCTCGACCACGGGTTCTGGGACGTCGCCCTGAGTCATTGATTCTCTCTCTCGCGGATCACGGTACTGACCGCATCGTCGTCGGGGGAGCCGTCGACGGGATCGCTGTCTGCCGGTTGCTGATCATCGGACTCCTCCGAGCCCGACGGCTGCTTCGTACGAGGCTTGCGCTTGGCGGCCTTCGCGTCAGACGGCTCGGGCTCCTCGGCGACCGCCGGAAGGGCATCCTCTGCCGGGTACAGGGCACTGGGCCAAGCGCCCGGGGCCTCTTCGCCGCCTGCGGCCGCCTGCCGGCCGATGCCCACGATCTGGCTCAGCTGGGTCTGGATCGCCTTCTTCTGGTTGGCCAGCGCGGCGATCTCGGCGACGAGCTGGTCCTTGCGGCGTTCGGCCTCGGCATCGAGCCGCGCGCGGAGCTGCGCACCTGCCGACCGTGTCGCCGCGAGGTGCTGCTCGGCCTCTCGTACAGCCTGGACGCGTATGTTCTCCGCATCCAGCCCGGCGGTCACGCGGATCGTCGCGGCGGCCTCGGTCTCATCGGCCAGCACCTTGGTGGCGGTCCCGTGCTGGGCGGTCGCGTCGGCCAGCAGGGTTGCGGCCTGGGCGTGCGCGTCGCTGGCGGCCCGAGCTGCGGTCGTCTTCGCCTGGTCGGCGATCGCCTGTGCCTCTCCTGTGATGCGCGCGGCGTCGGCCTCGGCGGCAGCGATGATCGCCGCCGCCTGCTGGTTCGCCTGCCGGATGATCGCCTCGACGTGGCGTGACGCGGAACTGACGACCTTCTCGGCCTCCTGGCGAGCAGCCGCGAGCGTACCGTTCAGCTCCTCGGTCTGCTTGTCCCGCAACCGGCGGAGGTTGGCCATGGCCGTCGCACGCAGGTCGTCGGCCTCCTGCTGGCCGCCCGCGCGCAGTTCCTCGCCGTCACGGCGCGCCGACTCNNNTCGTGCTCGGTCGTCTGCTCGCGGAGCTGACGACGAAGGTCGAGGATCTGCCGTTCGAGCTTGCGGACATGGTCGTCGACCTCCTTCTTGTCGTAGCCGAGAACGGCGTTGGGGAAGCCTCCGACAACCGTCGCTCGATCCTCGAACAGGCCGAGGCCCAGGTCCTCGTGGTCGTCGTTCATATGGGCCGCTCCTCCTGCCGGATGGGTGGGGTCCCCAGAAGGCTACCCCGTGGCGGTTCACCCGCCCGGCAAATCGGAAGCCGAGTATCAGTGAGCGGCAGGCTCGACGATCTCGAGCAGGATGCCCCCGGTGTCCTTCGGGTGGGCGAACTGGATCCGCGATCCGCCCGTACCGATCTTGGGCTCGGGGTAGAGCAGGCGTACGCCACCGGCACGGAGTGCCTCGGACACGGCGTCGATGTCCTTGACGCGGTAGGCGAGCTGCTGGATGCCAGGACCGTTCTTCGCGATGAACTTGGCGATCGTGGAGTTCTCGTTCAGCGGGGCGAGCAGCTGGATCTGTGCATTCTCCGCGCCCTGCTCCCCGGTGCCCAGCATGGCCTCTTCGACACCCTGCTCCTCGTTGGTCTCGCGGTGGAGCACGCGCCAGCCCATCACCTCGGTGTGGAACGTGATGGCCTCGTCGAGGTTCGGTACCGCGAGGCCGACATGGTCGATGCAGACAAAGAGGTCGGTGTTCATGGTCACCAGCCTGTCATACGCGCTGCTGGCACCGGGCGAGGGGGGTCAGTGACCGACACGCTCCGGATGTCCGGGGAGCACGCCGTATGGTCGGGCAAGATAAGAGAACCCGATCCGGGTGAAGGGAGCAGTCGTGACGTGGATCAAGAAAGCAGTCTGGCTGCTCGTGGCTGCGTTCGTGCTGTTCTACCTGTTCACTCGACCCGAGCAGGCCGCCGCGGCGGTGAAGACGTTCGTCGGGGCTTTTGATGCCATCGTCCGGTTCTTCACTGCGCTCGCCGCTCGCTGAGCCCGGGGTCCGTCGGACCAGCTACCTCCGGCCCGACATCGATCGGCACCTGCTCCACGACGACGGCGAAGTGGTCATCGTCGAGATCGCCAAGCCCCCTGTCGCAGCGTTCGGCCCTGCAGGCTGGGTCGTCATCGGCGTCGCCATCCTGCTGATGATGGGCTACGCCGGTCCGGGCTGGTGGCTGATGATGCTGGTCGGTCTTGGCCTTGCGGTGATCGGGCTGTACCAGATCCACTCGCTGTACATGGACCGGTTCGTCGTGACCAACCTCCGGGTGTTCCGCGTCCACGGCACGTTCGAGCGTCACGTCGCAACGGTGCCTCTGATGCGAATCCTCGACATCACCGTTCACCAGCCGTTCCTCGGCACTCTCTTCAACTACGGGCACCTGGTGTTCGAGTCGGCCGCGCAAGACCAAGGGCTCCGCGACATCAAGTACGTCGACGACCCGTTCACGATGGAGCACACCATCGAGCAGGTCATCCAGCGCTCAGGCGTACGACCGATCGCGGTCAGGCACCCCCTCGAGGACGACGGGACCTAGCGGCCCGTGGCCGCTTGGGCTCAGCTCAGGACGCCGTCGACGACTTGGCGCGCCTCCTTCTGCACCTCGGCGAGGTGGTCGGCGCCCTTCAGGGACTCGGCGTAGATCTTGTAGACGTTCTCCGTGCCCGACGGCCGCGCCGCGAACCACGCGTGCTCGGTCGTCACCTTGAGGCCGCCGATCGGCGCACCGTTGCCGGGGGCCGAGGTGAGCTTCGCGGTGATCGGCTCGCCGGCCAGGTCCGTGGCGGTCACGTCGGCGGGGGAGAGCTTGCCGAGCTTCTCCTTCTGCTCGCGGGTGGCGGGCGCGTCGACCCGCGCGTACGAGGAGACGCCGTACCTGGCTTCGAGCTCGGCGTACAGCTGCGACGGCGTCTTGCCGGTCACAGCGAGGATCTCGCTGGCGAGAAGGTCGAGCAGGATGCCGTCCTTGTCGGTGGTCCAGGTGTGGCCGTCCTTCGTGAGGAACGAGGCGCCCGCAGACTCCTCGCCGCCGAAGCCGAGGTCGCCGGAGATGAGGCCAGGGACGAACCACTTGAAGCCCACCGGTACTTCGACGAGCGTCCGGCCAAGCTCGGCGGCGACCTTGTCGATCATCGAGCTCGAGACCAGCGTCTTGCCGATGCCGGCCGTTGGGGACCAGCCCGCGCGGTGCGCGAACAGGTACTGGATGGCGACGGCCAGGTAGTGGTTGGGGTTGAGCAGGCCTCCGTCGGGCGTGACGATGCCGTGCCGATCGGCGTCCGCGTCGTTGCCGGTGGCGATGTCGTACGTGTCGCGCTGCTGGACGAGTGACGCCATCGCGTACGGAGACGAGCAGTCCATGCGGATCTTGCCGTCGTGGTCGAGTGTCATGAAACGCCAGGTCGGGTCGACCGTCGGATTGACCACCGTCAGGTTCAGCCCCAGGTTCTCGGCGATGTACTCCCAGTACTGCACCGACGCCCCGCCCATGGGATCGGCCCCGATCCGTACGCCTGCGGCCCGGATCGCGTCGAGATCGATAGCGTTCGTCAGGTCCTCGCAGTACGCCGTGCGGTAGTCCCAGCGCTCGACGTCGCACTGCTCGTACGGGGTGCGGCGGACCTGGCCGGGATCAGTGAGCAGCTCGTTGGCGCGGGCCGCGATGACCTTCGTCGCATCCGTGTCGGCGGGACCGCCGTTCGGTGGGTTGTACTTGAAGCCGCCGTCGCGCGGCGGGTTGTGCGAAGGCGTCACGACGATGCCATCGGCGAGATGGTCGCTCCGGCCGCGGTTGTGGACGATGATCGCGCGTGACAGGGAGGGCGTCGGCGTGTACTCGTCCTCGCGCTCGGCGCGGACGTGTACGCCATGCGCCGTGAGCACCTCGATGGCCGTGCGCCACGCGGGAAGCGACAACGCGTGCGTGTCCTTCGCGATGTACAGGGGACCCGCAGTGCCCTGCGAGGCCCGGTACTCGATGATCGCCTGCGTGGTCGCCGCGATGTGCGCGTCGTTGAAGGCCCCGTCGAGGCTGGAACCCCGATGGCCCGACGTACCGAACACGACCATCTGGTCAGGGTTGGTGGGATCAGGGGTGATGGCGTAGTAGGCGGCTACCACAGCATCCACGTCGATCAGGTCAGATGGGAGGGCGACAAGTCCTGCGCGTTCGTGAGCCATGGCCCCATCCTCGCAAGGACGAGCACCGGATGGCGAGGATTCCTGTATCTGGTCACAGCGCAACGCTGGTTGAATGGCTCCATGACGCAACCACACTCGCTTCGTGGAGCCATCGACTTGTCCCAGCTGGGCGCTCCGGCGGCACCGGCGGCCCCCGCGGGCAGCTACGTGACCGAGGTCGACGACGCATCGTTCGACGCGGCCATGCAGGGATCCGTGCGGTACCCGATCCTCATCGAGTTCTACTCCCCACGCGCCCCCGAGCAGGAGAGGCTGAGCCGGGACCTGGCTGCCCTGACAGACGAGGCGGCCGGTCGTTGGCTGCTCGTACGGCTGAACGTCGACACCTCGGCCCAGCTCGCCGGAGAGCTCCAGATCAAGGCCGTACCCACGGTCGCCGGCGTCGTCAGCGGCCAGCTCGTCCCGCTGTGGCAGGGAACGCTGGCCAAGGACGAGGCCAAGGCGCGCATCGAGGAGCTGCTCGGCATGGCGGCGAAGTACGGGATCGTGGGCAAGGCCCAGCCCGTCGCCGCAGCACCCGCCGCAGGTGCCGACGCCGAGCCGGCGATGGACCCGCGCTACGTGGCCGCGTACGACGCCATGGAGCGCGAGGACTACGCGACTGCCCGGCAGGAGTTCGGAGCGCTGCTGGCCACCAGCGGCTCCGACGCCATCGCCAAGGCGGGCCTCGCTCAGTCAGCGCTGCTCGGCCGAGTCACGACGTCCAACCCCCAGGCCGCCGTCGACAAGCTCGCCGCCGACCCTGACGACCTCGACGCCGTGCTCGCGATGGCCGACCTCGAAGCAGCCACGGGTCAGCTCGAGGCGGCGTTCGCTCGGCTCATCGCGGCCGTACGCAGCCACACCGGCGAGGAGAGGGACATCGTGCGGAAGCGGCTGCTGGAGCTGTACGACACGTGCGAACCCACAGATCCCTCTGTTCTCCGCTCCCGCCGAGAACTAGCATCAGCATTGTTCTGAGAACTCTTTGTGGGGCTTGAGGAATCGCGGGCCACGACGGCGCGACTTGGGGGTCGTCGTGGTCTCGCCATGTCCGCGGCTGTGAGCGTGGCCGGCTCAGCCCAGAGGGCGCCCTTCTTCGAAGTACGTCGGAGTCGTCGGCCGTGCCTCGTCGATCCACAGAAGGCGCCGCGCCGCCAGCGGGGAGAGGCGTTGAGCGGCCTCGGCGGCCGTCAGCCAATGGGCGCTGACGATCTCACCGTGGTTGAGCTCCATTGCAGCGACCTCGTGCGGCAGCAGCACCCCACCGTCGAAGATGAACTCCACCGCGTCGTCCCAGCCCAGGTAGGGCGGCAGCCAGTCGACGACCAGGGGCTGTCCGAGGACGCGCTCGAGCCCGATCTCCTCGAGGACCTCGCGTTCGGCACCTAGGCGCGGCGGCTCGTGGCGCTCGACGATCCCGCCGGGCAGCTCCCAGTCGTCCTTGTACGAGACCTGGAGCAGCAGGACCCGGTCGGACGTGTCACGGAACAGCGCGTGCGCGATGACGCGGGTGCGGGGGAGCGCGGCGTTCATGACGTGCGAGAAGCCCGCCGGGCCTTCGTGTTCCTCGCCGGCCACGATCGCGTACAGGTGCACGTCCTCGGAGCCCGCGTCGGTCGCACGTCCCTTGCGGAGCACACCCTCGTGGAGGAAGCCCGCTCGGTGAGCCGCATGGCGGAGATGCCCGTCGGAGGTGCCGACGAGGAGCTCGACGCGCTCGGCGCCTTCCTCCACGGCCCGTCGCCATGCAGCACGCAGGTACGAGGTCGGGTCGCTCTCGTGAGGCGGAACCTCAAGCCTGACCGTGCGTTCGCTCACGAGCCCTCCTTCGACCCTCGTTCCTTGCAGGATACGCATCCCGTGAGAGCCCGCTCATGGTGAGGGCGACCCGGAAGGGTATGCACGTACCTTGACGAGGCGTAACGCAGGAGGTGGACGTGACGGCAACCCGTCCGGGTGGGGCGGTCACGCCCGTGCGTTCCCGTGTCGCCGACCGCGACGAGTATCCGGGACTGAACGCTGTGGGCACCGTCGTGCTGAGGTCCGGGCCCGTCATGGGACCGACCCCCCGCGTCCATCTGGTCGGACCATCCGTGGCAGGCGCGGTCGCGCCCCTGATGAGTGTCGGAACCGTCGTCCCCCCGATCAGCCCTGCACTTCCAGACTCCGTCTCTGGGCCCGAGGTGCTCCAGCCCATGGCGATCGTCGAGAGCCTCGCCACCGCGTCCGCGGAAACGGTCCGCGCCGAGATCTCCGAGTGGAAGCCGGTCGATCCTCAGACTGCTCGAGCCGTACTCCATGTCGAGCGCGCGGTGGAGATTCCGCGCGGACGACACCGCACGAGGACGCCGCGACCTGCGCGGCTGTCCTCCGGGGACGCCACGGAGCGAATGCGGCGACTCGTCACCATGGATCGGCGACGCAGGTTCGTCATGGTCGCGGCCTCGATCCTCGTCGTCGCGGGCCTCCTGGCCGGGATCTGGCGGTTCACGAGCCTGGGGTATGCGGCGGCTCAGCCCGCTACATCCTGGAACCAGGTAGCCCTCCCCGATTCGACAGCCGGGACGTCGGCGGCACCCCAGGTCCCCTCCGGGGCAGTGACATCGAGCGCCGCCCCCAGCGCGGCCCAGGCAACGACTCCGACGATCGGGGCCAGCACCGCTCCCGCGACTCAAGCGACCCAGACGTCACAGCTACCCGCCGTGCTCACGGCGAACCCGATCTACAGCAAGACCGTCGAGGGATCCTGCCCGGAGGAGGTACCGCCGACGAACACCACAGATGCCGAGGCTGCCTTGACCGCGTACGTGGACTGCATGAACCAGGTGTGGGGCTCGATCATCGGATCCACCGCGATCAGGTTCAAGCCCGCGAGTATCTACTTCTACGTCAACACGATCGTGAACTCCTGCTCCACCCTCCATACGACGGACTCGGTCAGCGCGATGTACTGCCCGATGGACGCCACGATCTACGTGTCGCCCGACGGTGTGGCGAGTGCCGTGGGAAACCGCTTCTACGGCGCGGAACTCGTCACGCACGAGTACGCGCACCATGTGCAGTCGCTCACCCAGATCCTGGCGAAAGCACATGATCAGGGCTGGAGCGAGAACGAGTACAGCCGTCGCATCGAGCTCCAGGCTCACTGCCTGTCGTTCGCCGTCCTCAACCATGTCGCCGGGTTTGGACCCGACCCAGCCATCTTCCGCTTGGGCTGGCAGGTCGGAGGGGGCAGCGACTCGTACGGCTCGGTCGCCTCGCTCCAATACTGGGGCGAGAAGGGTCTCGCAGCGGCAACGATCGGTGACTGCGACACGTTCAGCGTCGCGTCGTCAGCCGTCGCCTGACCTGTCCGTTCGCGTCGATCAGGCCTCCCCGCCCGCTGACGTCTCCACCTGCTGCTCCCGCTCGAAGTGCAGCCAGACCGCGCCCAGTGCCGGGACCGCCACCGTCGCGCTCGCCTCGAAACCGCGGACGGGGACCTCGTACGCGGTGATCTGACCCATGTTGCCGTACGTGTTGGTGCCGTCGTAGACCATGGCATCCGTGTTGAGGATCTCCGTCCACACACCCGCCTGCGGGAGGCCGATCGAGTACGTGGCGTGGGGCTGGGCTGAGAAGTTGACGACACAGGCCACCAGGTCGCCCGCGTCGTCGCTGCGCACCCAGCTGAACACGTTGGCGGCGGCGTCGTCGGCGTTGAGCCACCGGAAGCCTTTGGGATCGCTGTCCAGTGCCCACAGCGCCGGGTGCTCGCGGTACACGCGGTTCAGGTCCTGGAACAGCCGCTGCAGGCCGTGGTGACCCCACAGGTCGGACACCCACCACTCGAGGCTCATCGACTCGTTGAACTCGCGCCGCTGACCGAACTCGCAGCCCATGAAGATGAGCTGCTTGCCCGGGAAGGCCCACATGAACGCGTAGAACGCCCTCAGGGTGGCGAACTTGCGCCAGTCGTCCTGTCCGATCTTGTTGACCATCGAGCCCTTGCCGTGCACGACCTCGTCGTGGCTGATCGGCAGCATGAAGTTCTCCGAGTACGCATAGACCATCGCGAACGTCATGAGGTTGTGGTGGTACTGACGGTAGACCGGGTCGAGCTGCAAGTAGCGCAGCGAGTCGTTCATCCAGCCCATGTTCCACTTGAAGCCGAAGCCGAGGCCACCCTGGTCGACGCGGCGGGTGATGCCGGCGAACGACGTCGACTCCTCGGCGATCATCATCACGCCCGGCTCCCGCTCGTACAGGTGCTTGTTGACGTAGCGCAGGAAGTCGATGGCGGCGAGGTTCTCGTTGCCGCCGAACTCGTTCGGCACCCATTCGCCGGGCTGGCGCGAGTAGTCGAGGTAAAGCATCGACGCCACGGCGTCGACGCGCAGGCCGTCGATGTGGAACTCCTTGATCCAGTACAGGGCATTCGAGACGAGGAACGACTTCACCTCGTTGCGGCCGTAGTTGAAGATGTACGTGCCCCAGTCCATGTGCTCGCCCTGGCGGGGGTCCTCGTGCTCGTACAGCGCCGTGCCGTCGAAGCGGCCCAGCGCCCACTCGTCCTTGGGGAAGTGGCCGGGCACCCAGTCCATGATGACGCCGATGCCGGCCTGGTGGAGGCGGTCGATGAGGTAGCGCANNTGCTCCGCCAGAGGCATGAACTCGACGTGGGTGTAGCCCTGCCACGTCACGTACTCGACGAGCTCCTCGGCCAGCTCGAGGTAGGTCTTGCCGCGGCGCCAACCGCCCAGGTGCAGCTCGTACACGCTGATCGGGGAGGCGTAGGCCTGCCACTCCGCCCGCTTGGCCATCCAGGCGTCGTCCGACCAGAGGTACTTCGACTGGTACACGATGCTGGCGTTGCTCGGAGCCATCTCCGAGAACTGCGCCATGGGGTCGACCTTCTCGCGCCACACGCCGTCCGGACCCTGGATGCGGAACTTGTACAGGGTGCCGGTGCCGCGGGCTTCGATGAACCGGGACCAGACGCCGCTGCCGGGGATGTGGATCATGTCGTCGCCGGACCAGTAGTTGAAGTCGCCGATCACCTGGACGTTCTGGGCGTTGGGCGCCCACACGGAGAAGCGGGTGCCGGGGATGCGCTCGCCGGAGTCGTGGTCGTACACGGTGGTCTCGTGCGCACCCAGACGCTTCCACAGCTCGGTGTCGCCTCCGCTGTGGAATCCCTCGAGGTCCCAACCGGTCAGTTCGCCGCCAAGGTCATAGGTGGGCATGGGAGTGGTTCCCTCCGTGAAGGGTGACCGATGCGGTCACGTGTTGGATTGCGCGGAGTGGGATAGTCACCCAATCCGGTCGGTTACGCGTCTCGTACACCACTTCGTACGCCGCCTTGTCCGCCTCATACGCGCGCGTCAGGTCTCCGTCGAACTGCCGCTGATCGCCACAATAGGCCCCGAGAAAGGCTTCTCGTGTCAGAGTCAGCCAGTTCAGGGCATCCTCACTGGACGGGTCGGGATGGGCGCTCGTGGCGTACGAGATCGAGCGGGTCATCCCTGCGACGTCACGCCACACGGAGTCCGGCGCCTGGCGTTCGGCGAAAGACTTCAACGGCTCACCCTCGAAGTCGATGATGCGCCACCCGTCAGGGGTCAGAAGGGTTTGTCCGAGGTGGAAGTCGCCGTGGACGGACTGGACCGGTACGGAGCGTCCACGCAGCGCGTCGAAGGCGATGCGCAGCGATGGGACGTAGGGGGCCAGTGCATCGGCGGCCGTCGCCGCGGCGTCGAGCCGCATGGACATCTGGTCGGCGATCGCGTCGCCGGCCACGGTCGTCTCGTCCGAGGCCAGGCCGCGGTGGACGGCCGCCAGAGCGTGCCCCAGAGCGGCGGCGTGAGCGGTGAAGTCCGTGCCTGTACGGCAGGCGTCGCAGGCGAGACCCCAGCCGTCCTGCGGGTCGTGAAGCTGCTCGGTGATCGCCGCGAGGTCGTAGCGGACGCCGGCGAAGGTGCCCTCGACCCAGCCGTACACGTCCGGGACGTCCTCGACGCCGGCCTCGCGCAGGTGCAGGGTGACGGCCACGTCGCGGTTCTCGCCGGGCTCCAGCTTGCGGAAGATCTTCACGAGCGCGGCCGTACCGAGGAAGACGTTCGTGTTCGACTGCTGTCCGGGGTACCAGCGGGGCGTCAGGTCGCTGGCGGGCAGGGGAGTGACGACCCGGACAGCGATGCCGGACTCGGGCTCGCCGATCGTCGCCTCCACACCGAGCAGCGCGGTCACGGCAGCCATCGCGCCGGAATCGCGCGGGGCGTCACTGACCCACTGGCCGTCGAGCTGCCCGATCAGGGCCGCATCGTCGTCGGGCCGGACGGCACGGTAGGAGACGAGCAGCTGGTACAGCTCGCTGTCGCCGTCCGGGTACGCGACCCGCCCGAGCTCCGGCCGTACCGCCACATCCCCGCCCGGCGGTACGAGCCAGGACAACGGCTGAAGGGACACCAGCGCCCCGTCACGGCCCTTGCCCTGGAACCAGCGGGCCTCGCGGACGTGAGGCCACCACAGGGCCTCGGCCTGCGAACCGGTCACGCCAGACCGATCGACGCGACGTGCGCCGGGCTGGCAGGTGGCAGCCGGACGAATCCGGTGCTGCCCCAGGTGAACGCCGCACCGGTGATCTCGTCCGTGATGCGCAGCAGGCTCTCGACCGGCAGGCCGAGCGCGCCGAGGTCCAGGTAGACCTCGCCTTCGACCGTGGCGTGCGGGTTCAGGCTGCAGACGACGAGGACGCGGTCGTCACCGTCGGCCTTGGTGAACGCGATGATCTCCGAGTTGTTCGTCTGGTGGAAGTGGATCGTGCGCAGGGAGTGCAGCGCCGCGTGGCGGTGCCGGACCGCGTTGAGCGTGCCGATGAGCACACTGAGGTTCCCGGGCGTGTGGTAGTTGCGGGGGCGGTACTCGAACTTCTCCGAGTTGAGGTACTCCTCACCGCCTTGACGCAGCGGCTCGTGCTCGTACAGCTCGAAGCCCGAGTAGACGCCCCACGACGGCGAGAGCGTGGCGGCGAGCACCGCGCGGATCGCGAACGCACTGGGAGCACCGGACTGGGTGAACGTCGGGTTGATGTCTGGTGTGTTGACCCAGAAGTTCGGCCGGTAGAACGGGGCCATGTCGCCCGAGAGCTCTCCGAGGTAGGTCTCGAGCTCCTCCTTCGTGTTGCGCCACGTGAAGTACGTGTACGACTGGTGGAACCCGATCTTGCCCAGGGCGTGCATCATCTCGGGTCGTGTGAACGCCTCGGCGAGGAAGACCACGTCCGGATGGCTGGCGCGCATCTGGCGCATGATCCAGCCCCAGAACTGCAACGGCTTGGTGTGCGGGTTGTCNNTAGATCCCCGCGGGGTCGGTGTCGAAGTTGACGGGGTAGATGTCCTGGTACTTCTTCGGCGGGTTCTCCGCGTAGGCGATCGTGCCGTCGAGGCGGGTCGTGAACCACTCCTTGTGATCCGTGACCCACGGGTGGTCCGGCGACGCCTGCAGCGCGAAGTCGAGAGCGACTTCCAGCCCGAGCTCCTTCGCCTTCGCGACGAACCGCTCGAACGCGGCCATGTCGCCCAGCTCCGGGTGGATGGCGTCATGGCCACCGTCGGCACCGCCGATCGCCCATGGCGATCCGGGGTCGCTCGGAGACGGCGTCAGCGTGTTGTTGCGCCCCTTGCGGTGCGAGACACCGATCGGGTGGATCGGTGGCAGGTACACGATGTCGAACCCCATCGAAGCAGCCGCCTCGAGCCGCTCATGGGACGAGTCGAACGTGCCCGACACCCACACGTCCCCGTCCTGGTGGGCGCCCTGGGAGCGGGGGAAGAACTCGTACCAGGCGCTGAAGAGCGCGCGCTCACGGTCGACCTGCAGCGGGAACTCGGCGGTCGGCGTGACGAGGTCGCGAGGAGCATGCTCGACCATCGCTCGCTTCACGCCGGACTGGTTCAGCGTCTCGAGCAGCTCGTCCGGGTCGCGCGCCGGCAGCATCATCGTGGCGGTCGCCTTGAGGAGCGCCGCGTCGACCTCCGAGCCGTCCTCGACGGCCTGCGCCTCACCGCGCCCGAGGACCCGCTGGACCTCGAGACACACGAGCGGTACGTCCTGGGCGATCGGCAGCTTCGCCTGCGCGTTGTGCAGCCAGGTGGCCCACGGGTCCGACCATGCCTCGACGCGGAACGTCCAGTCGCCCGCTGCATCGGCGCGTACCCACGCCTGCCAGACGTCGAGGCCCCACGGTTCGACCTGGACCATCGGCGTGCTGGTCTCGGTGCCCTCGGGCGAGGTCAGCACGGCGTTGGCGTTCACCGCATCGTGGCCCTCGCGGAACACGCGAGCGGTCACCGGGAAGAGCTCTCCGGCGACAGCCTTCGCGGGGTACGCGCCGCCGTCGACAACGGGGGAGACCTTCGTGATCGGGATGCGCCCCAGCCCGCGGGGCGGCAAACCGGTCACCATCGCGTCCACCGGCACCCTCGACATCGGACCGGCAGGGATCGGTGCGGGCACAGGCTCGGGCGTCACATCGTCTGGTGCCGGGGTGGCAGCGGCATCGGGCTCCGTGGCGCCCGTTGCCGGGCGCGTCGACTTGGCCATCGGCGTTCTCCTCGCGGTGTGCTTCACGTCTCTAACGTATCTAGTGGAACCGTATCGACCGGAAGCCCTCAGAGAGGCTGAATGTCGCTGCGGGCGCCCTGTGTCCGCAGCCCTCCTCTGGGATCGCGTCACGTATCAAGGCGTGCTTGCGGACCCTTGACACAGCCGTGATCCGAGCGCGGTGCCCTGTGAGCCGAAGGAGGGGGCTCGAATGAGAAGGCGGCCCTCGGCCTCCTGGCGCAGGGGTGCTCGGCGTGCCGCGTCTGTGGGATGACTAGTGGGAACGTGAGCTCGGCGGCAGAAGTGTGCGACTCCAGATCAGGCGAGGATCACTGACCGTAGGAGTACCGGAGGTCGGCGAAGAGCAAGTGGTTGAGTCGGTAGCGAAGGTGGCCGGTCGTGCTCTGGTCAGGCCGCTCATCGGGCGTCAGCAATGTGAACCTCAGCGAGGTCTCGCTGCCGATGGCAACAAGTTCGAAATGCACCTCATCGTGGGGTCTGCTCGGCCACAGTGACGACCACACGACTCGCTGGGGCTGGTCGGCGCCAAGAACCCTTGGCGCCACTTCGTCCGCGGCGAGCCTGAGCCACGGCCGAGTTCCCTCCCGTTCAGGTTCCACGAGGGAGTCCCAGACCACTGATGGAGGCGCTGGCAACTTCTGCGCGCGCGAACCGATCTCGATCATCGTCGGAGCCTAGGCGAGGTATCCATCAAAGGGTCAGGAGCTGGAGCGCTTGCGCGGCGACCGGGCGCGCCGGGTGGGTACGTCGGGTTGCATGACAATCACGCTGCGCGGCGGAAGGGTCATCACGGTGCCCGAGGCCAGCACGACGTCGGGAGCCGGGAGCTCGTCCTCGCCACCGGTGTGCAGCAGGATGCGGTAGCTGCTACCCCACGGCAGGTCGGGCAGCGTGATCTCGACGTGGTAGTCACCGCTGTGGAACCAGGAGATGAAGGCCTCGGACGCATCCGACACGTACATGCCGAGGGTCGTACGGCCCTCGTCGTGCCAGTCGTCGGTCGTCATCTCGCCGGTGTAGCCGTTGAGCCACGCGAGGTCGGGGCGACCGAGCGGCATGCCGCGGCCGTCGAGCACGTCGCTGCGATGCCGGTAGACCGGTGAGCGCAGGATCGCGTGTTCCGCCCGCAGCATCAGCAGCCGGGAAGCGAAGTTGTGCACGTCGCGCCACGCGTCGAGCTGACCCCACTCGACCCAGGAGATCGGGCCGTCCTGGCAGTACGCGTTGTTGTTGCCGTGCTGCGTGCGGCCCAGCTCGTCGCCGGCGGTGATCATCGGCGTGCCGAAGGACAGGAACATCGTGGCGAGGAGGTTCTTCACCTGGCGACGCCTCAGCGCGTTGATCCCCTCGTCGTCGGTCTCTCCCTCGACGCCGCAGTTCCAGGACCGGTTGTCGTCGGTCCCGTCGCGGTTGCGCTCCTTGTTCGCGTCGTTGTGCTTGCGGTTGTACGAGACGAGGTCGCGCGCCGTGAACCCGTCGTGGGCGGTGATGATGTTGACGCTGGCTTCAGGGGTCCGGTCTTCATGGTGGTACAGATCGGGGGACCCGGACAGCCTCGTCGCCAGCTCCTGCACACCGCGGGTGTGGCCGCGCCAGTAGTCGCGGACATAGCCGCGGAACTGGTCGTTCCACTCGCTCCAGCCCGGTCCCCACTTGCCCACCTGGTAGCCGTACGGGCCGACGTCCCAGGGCTCGGCGATGAGCTTGACGCCCTGGAGCACGGGATCGGTCTGCATCGCCAGCTTGAGCGGATGCTCCTGGTCGACGTGGTGGTTCGCGTCGCGGATGAGCGTGGTCGCGAGATCGAAGCGGAACCCGTCGACTCCCATCTCGGTGACCCAGTAGCGCAGGGAGTCGAGCACCAGCCGCTGGACGCCGGGCTCGCTGGTGTCCACGGAGTTGCCGGTCCCGGTGACGTCGTAGTCGTTCTTGTTGTCAGGGGTGAGCCGGTAGTAGCCACCGTGGTCGATGCCCCGGAAGCTCAGTGTCGGGCCTTCGTGACCGCCCTCGCCTGTGTGGTTGTAGACGACGTCGAGGATCACTTCGATCCCGGCGTGGTGCAGGGCTGAGACCATCTCCTTGAAGTCGGCCACCTGCGCACCTGCCGCCCGTACGGATCCGTACGCCTCGTGCGGGGCGAAGAAGCCCATCGAGTTGTAGCCCCAGTAGTTCGTGAGGCCGGAGCCCACGACGAACGGCTCGGAGACGAAATGGTGGATCGGCAGCAGCTCGACGGCCGTGACGCCCGTCGCCACCAGATGCTCGATGACCGCGGGATGTGCGAGGCCGGCGTACGTCCCGCGCAGGTGCTCGGGCACCTGCGGGTGCAGGCGCGTGTAGCCCTTGACGTGGAGCTCGTAGATGACGCTGTCGGACATCGGTCGCCGCGCGACGGGTGCCGGAGCTGGTGTGGGGGCGACGACGACCGACAAGGGGACCGCGAGGAACGAGTCGGTCGGATCGAGCAGGTAGTTCGACTCGGCCGTGTGGTCCCTGATCGGGCCCGCATAGTCGACGCCGCCTGTGTACGCGCGCGCATAGGGGTCCATGAGCAGCCGTGCCGGGTTGAACCGCCGTCCGGACTCCGGGTCCCAGGGGCCATGGACGCGGTATCCGTACAGTGCGCCATCGCCGACGCCCTCGACCCACGTGGACCAGACCCCCTCGGCGGAGGCCTCGAGATCGACGTTGTGCTGGCTGCGGTCAGCCGCCACCAACGCGACCTCCACCCGGGTCGCTCGCGGAGCCCACAGCGAGAACGACGTTCCGTTGTTGTCCACGTGCGCGCCGAGCCTTGCGTCCGACGCCGGCGCCGGCAGTGCCTCCAGTCTCATCAGTTCCTCGTATCGGGGCCGAAACCATTCGCGCCGGAGCCCTGGGGCCCAGCGTTCGACCTGTCGCGTGGCGTGACTTTACAGGGACGGTCATGATCGTCCCAATCTCGTGGTGTCACCCACTGGGCTTCGTCGGTCACATCGTCCAGGTGACGGTCGTCGGGTTAGCGAGGAGGTCGATCGTACCGACAGCCTGGATCGTTGCCAGGTCCTGGGACACCGCGGCAGTGCCGTCGACGTAGGAGATCCGAATCGTCAGGGCCACCTCGACCGTGCTCTGAGCGATGTCGGTGGCGGAGATGGTGATCTTGGCGCCGTCGGCAGGCTTCGACAACAGCGTCCAGGTGACCGTGGCCGGGTCTGCCGTGGTCACCGTGAGCTTGAAGGGGCAGCCTGCGGGGGTGAACGACTTCTGCGCCGCGCACGCGATGAGGGACGCGGAGACCGCGGTCGCCGCCGCCTTCTGGCCGGCGTCGGTGACCTCCAGCTTCAGATCGTTCGCCGAGGGAGCGTCGTTGAGGCGCTTGATGACCAGGGATCCGGTTCCGTACTGCACGTGATCGGTGACCGTTGTCAGCGGATAGCTGCCGGGTAGGAGCACGACTGTGTCCGTCGTGACACGGGTTCCCGCGATGCTCAGCGGCAGCTGCGCACGGATCTTGCTCTTCAGCGCGATCCCGCCGGAGTTGAGGGACGTCGAGACCTTGTAGCCGTTGCCGACGGGCTGGACAGAGATCCGGTCGGTCACCGCTTCTCCCCCCACCGTGTACCAGACGGGCACGACGGTCGAGTTGGTCGCGGGCACGTTGATCGCGGAGATCGCCCCTGCCGAGTGCCCGGCCGCGAGGATCTCGTTGGTGATGAACGTCGTGTCGGCCGGGGGGGTCGCGAGCTCGGCGAGCGCGGCCTTCGCGTCGTTGTCGCGTACGGCTTGGAAAAACCTCAGCACCGTGTCTGAGGGCCCGGTCCCGCCGCTCGCGCTGGCCAGGACCCGTCCAGTGATGCCGCCGGCGGCGATGGCCACTGCGGCGACGATGGCGAAGACCATCCAGCCTCGAACTGCCGGCCTGCGGCGCTCGGTCGTGGGTTCGCTCATCATCACCTCCTATGGCTGACCCAGGTTATCCATTGCGGCGGCCATACGATCCGTGCATGAAAGGACTCCCAGCGACCGGCATCGGCTCATGGCCCATGATGCGTATCGACGAGGCCGTACGGGAGTCCACGGAGCTGTGGAACCTGCCGTACCTCCCGGAGCTTCCAGGGCGAGGACCCGGGGCTGAAATGATCGGACGTGCCCTCGGACTGCTCGAGATCGGCATGGAGCGCGGTACGAGCCGATGGCGCGTCGCCGCCGCGTACGGACAGGAGCAGCGGCGCGCCAGGGCGATGCTGCGGGACGACCTCGATGTCCTCGCCGAGGTGCTCGAGGCGTACGTCGGCCCGCTCAAGGTGTCGTTGGCTGGTCCGTACACGCTGCTCGCTTCTGTGGACCTGGCACGCGGCGAGCCGATGGTCGTCGATCCCGGAGCTCGGCGCGACCTCGTCCAGGCGCATCTGGCCGCTGTCGAGGAGCTCGTAGCGCGCGTGCGGGCGCTGGTGCCGGGAGCGCAGCCGGTGCTTCAGCTCGACGAACCCGCGCTCGGCGCTGTCGCCGATGGCGCGATCCGGTCGGCGAGCGGCCTGCGACAGTGCCCGCCGGTCGACGCGGAGGAGTACGGACGGGCGTACCGCGACCTGGCGTCGCTCGACGCGTCGTCGTCGGGTCTGGTGGTCCACAGCTGCGCGCCTGCTCCGTGGCGGACGCTCATGGACGCAGGCGTACGAGCGCTGGCCGTGGATGCCGACCTGCCCGGGGATGTCGACCTGCTGGCGGAGCACGTGGACGGCGGCGGCGACCTCTGGCTGGGCATCGTGTCCACGTCGCCCGGCGCCAACGTGCCCACGACCGACCAGGTCGTGACCCGTACGCTCGACTGGCTGCGGCCTCTCGAGCTCGGCGGCCGGCTCGCCGGGCACCTCACCCTGACTCCCGCCTGCGGCCTCGCGTCGTTCACACCGGCAGCCGCAGTCCGCGTCGCACGGACGCTCCGCGAGGCATGCGGTCTGGTGGAAGAACGCCTGTTCTCCTAGGTCCGCGGTGTCGGTGGTCGCTGCTTAGATGGGTCTCGTGGCACACATTGAGAACTCGCCGACCGACCCGCCTGTGTCGGCCATCCAGCGCCACGCCGAGCTGGCGCAGACGCTCACCGACCACCGCTGGCGCTACTACGTGCTCGATGCGCCGACGATCTCTGACGGCGACTTCGACCGCCTCATGCGTGAGCTGGAGGCGCTCGAGGACGAGCACCCCGAGCTGCGCACGCCGGACTCGCCGACCCAGCACGTGGGCGGGGCCCCCGCGACGACGTTCGCGCCCGTCGCCCACCTGCAGCCGATGATGAGCCTTGACAACGCGTTCGACCGCGCGGAGCTCGACGCGTGGAACGCGCGCGCTGTACGGGAGGCGGGCGCCGATGTCATCGCCGCGTCCGGCTACCTCTGCGAGCTGAAGATCGACGGGCTCGCGCTCGACCTCGTGTACGAGAAGGGTCGGCTGATCCGGGCCGCGACCCGTGGCGACGGGCGCACCGGTGAGGACGTCACCACGAATGTGCGGACGATCTCGGCGATCCCTGCCCAGTTGACGGGTGAGGCTCCGGACGTGCTGGAGGTGCGTGGCGAGGTCTTCCTCCCCGTGGCCGCCTTCGCCGAGCTCAACGCGTCGCTCGTCGAAGCGGGCAAGCCGCCGTTCGCGAACCCCCGCAACGCCGCTGCCGGCTCGCTGCGGCAGAAGGACCCGAGGGTCACCGCAACGCGCCCTCTGTCGTTCCTGTGCCACGGGTTGGGAGAGGCGACGGGAGTGGAGATCTCCACGTTGAGCGAGGCGTACGAGTTGTTGCGCGGGTGGGGGCTGCCGACCAGCACGGAGACCACGAAATGCGTGACGATCGACGATGTCTGGGCATTCATCGCCTCGGCCGGCGAGCGACGTCATACGTTCACCCACGAGATGGACGGCGTCGTGGTCAAGCTCGACGATCGTCGGCTGCAGGACGAGCTGGGGGCCACGTCGCGAGCGCCCCGCTGGGCGGTCGCGTACAAGTACCCGCCCATCGAGGTGACCACGAAGCTGCTGGACATCGCGGTCAACGTGGGACGTACGGGACGGGTGACGCCGTTCGCCGTGATGACGCCCGTTGTCGTCGCGGGCAGCACCGTGTCGCAGGCGACCCTGCACAACGCCTCGGAGGTGAGGCGCAAGGGCGTGCTCATCGGCGACACGGTTGTGCTGCGCAAGGCCGGCGATGTCATCCCCGAGGTCCTCGGGCCAGTGGTCGCCCTGCGCGACGGCACCGAGCGGGCGTTCGTGATGCCGACGCACTGCCCGTCGTGCGGCACCGAGCTGCGTCCGGAGAAGGAGGGTGACGCCGACATCCGCTGTCCCAACCAGCGGTCCTGTCCCTCCCAGCTCACCGAACGGCTCTTCCACCTCGCGTCGCGACAAGCGCTCGACATCGAAGTGTTGGGCTGGAAGGCGGGTCAGGCGCTCTTGGAGGCCGGCCTGGTCACCGACGAGGGGGACCTGTTCTCGCTCACCGAAGACGACTTGCTGCGCAGCCCGTTCTTCACCCGCGCTGGTAAGGGCGGCGAGCCGGCGACGGTTCTGTCAGCCAACGGCACCAGGCTGCTCAGCGAGCTCGAGGCGGCCAAGACGAAGCCGTTCGCCCGGTTCCTCGTCGCGCTGTCGATCCGCCACATCGGCAAGGGCGTGGCCCCCGATGTCGCGGCGGTCTTCCCCGACATCGACGCGCTGCAGTCGGCCACGGATGAGGAGCTGTCCGGTGTGCCCGGCCTCGGCTCGATCCTCGCGACGTCCATCCGCGAGTGGTTCGCGGTCGACTGGCACCGCGAGATCGTACGGAAGTGGCAGGAGGCCGGCGCGATGCTTCCGACTGAAGCTGCGGAACCCGCCGAGCAGCTGCCGCAGACGCTCGAGGGACTGACCATCGTCGTGACGGGGTCGCTGCCCGGCTACACCCGCGACGGTGCCACGGATGCGATCGTCGCCCGTGGCGGCAAGGCGGTGGGCTCGGTCTCCAAGGGCACGGACTTCGTGGTGGTCGGAGACAACGCGGGGTCGAAGTACGACAAGGCCGTGGCGCTGAAGCGTCCGATCCTTGACGCGGCGGGGTTCGAGGCCCTGCTGGCCGACGGTGTCGAGGCGGCATCAGGGCTGGCGCGTTCGGAGTAGGCAGATCGTCGGGACCCGCTGGACCGAGCCCGTACTCTGGTGGTCGTGGCCCGACGAGTCTTTACCGACCTCGATCTGAACGCGCACGTCCCCGCCCGGGCGCAGCCCAGGATCGGCGAGTGGGGCCCCATCCGCGTGCCCTCGACACGTGCGAAGAAGTGGGCGCGCCTGTGGGTGTCGCTGGCTTTCCTCGTCGCCGCGAGTGCCCTGTTCGGACTCGGCTACTGGGTGTTCACCAAGCTCAACGGCAGCTGACGTCGAATCAACTGCCGTCCGGGTAACCGCCGCGGTGAAGGACGAGCGGGTACCAGGGAAGATGCTCGGCTGGCCGGCTGCCGACTCGCCAGTTCGCGACTCCCGGCTCGAGGCCGTCGAACAACGCCGAGCCCGACCGGGTGCCATCACCGATCAGCGGTCCGAGAGCGGCGCGCAGCGCGTCGGCCTGGGACTCGGTGCAGCTACCCCAACCGTGGTTCAGCTCGGCGACACGGATCTCCGCGACTGACAGGGCGCGCTGGCCGACAGATGTGAGCCCGATCTGCTTGCCTCGTCCCCCGGGAACAGGCGTGGTCTCGGCGCAACCGGCCCCTTCCACCTGCTTGAGGACCATCGCCATGGCTTCCTTCCCCACGCCCGCTCGGGCGGCCAGGTCGCGTACCGGCACGGGCAGCGGGGAAAGCAGGCGCAGACCGTTTGCCCACACGGGCAGCGCCAGCTGGGCGGTGGCCTCGTAGTCCAGCGTGAGGCTGAGCAGCGCGCGCGCCAGCAGGCTGACCAATGGCAGCGACGCGTCCGTACCGGCATCGGCGGCAGAGCGCGCCGAAGTGCTCCATGGTTTCTGTGGATGCTCCGCCCGCAGCCCGAACGTCAGGATGGGCAGGTAGTCGGGGAGCTTCCGCTTCTCCACCTGCGTGACAGCCACGAGCGCGGACCGAAGTTCATCGATCGTCGTGCCACCGAACCGCTCCCGCCAGCGCCGCTCGATCTCGGCCGGCAGTGGGGCCCATATGGCCGCAGCATCCCGACCACGGGCCGTCAGGTGCAGCACCGAACTCGGTGCGGGGATCGGTCGCGGGCGTGCGTCGAGCGGGTGCCCGACCCCGTTGAGCGTGGCGTAGCCCCACCGGCGCAGCCCGTCGACGTTCGTGTCCAACCCAGTGCGCTGACGAAGCTCGGCCACAGTGAGCTCGTCGGCGTCGGACAGTGCCCGGATCGCCGAGAACCACATAGCGATCGAGGCCAGCCACACGGCGCCGTGACCGCCGGGTCCCTCGGCAGTCGTACGGTGCGCGATGTCCAGCTCCGCAGCGTTGTCGATCTCGATTGCCAGCGCGACGAAGGCCGCCGACAGTTGGGCCGACAGTGGCAAGGTCTCAGTCATCGCCTACCGATGCTAACCGGGGCACGTTCACGGCCCCATCAGCAGCGGAACCGCCAGAGCAGCTGACGTCAGCCGCAGAGGCTCAGCGGGCGCCGGCGAGCGTCGCCAGGTGCTGCAGCCGTACGAGCTCGACAGGAAGGTACGCCGGTCCGCCGTTGCGGCCGATGACGATCGCTCGCCCGCCCGGCAGCGCTGCGACCGCGATGAGGGTGTCACCCCAGCCCGGCTGCCACTCCGCGGCGAGTTCGGTGGCGTACGTCGAGTCCATCGTCCCGAAGGCCGAGAGCTCGGCGCCGTCGATCTCGGGCGCCATCGAGCTGCTCGACAGCACCGATCCGGCCGTCACATCGACGAGGATCGCCCACGTCGAGTGGAACACGATCGGTGACTCCTCGGTGAGGATTTGTCCGGCACGCTTCGGCTCGCTGGCCATCCGGTTGAGCGTCGCGATGTCGGACTCGACACCCCAGTCGGAGTGGTAGTGAGACACCCAGAGGACCTTGACGCCCTCGACCATGGCGCACGCGCTGAGCAGGTTCTCGGGCAGCACGGACTGCGGCAGATTGAGCATGAAGTCGTCGATGGCGTAGTCGAGGCCCCGGTCGATGATCTCCACCGCGTGGATGTCGGCGCCCACACTGCCGAGTGCCGACGCGACCGCGCCAAGGGACCCTGGCCGGTCGGGGAGCTGGACTCGCAGCAGCAACATGGGCCCCATCTTGGAGTACGCAGGGCCGAAATCCGCGGCAATTCCCACTCTCTGGGCCCGATAGGCGGCTCGCGTCAGCGAACGTTTCCCGACCGTAATCTCCGCGACACGTTCAGCCGGTCCGCGCGTCACGGTCTGGGCTCACTCATCGAGGGGCCACGAGGTGCAACCCATGACGAGACCTGACGGCGTGTCATGACTTCTCGACCGTGGGACCTGTGGAGCTGGGCAGGGTGGCTGGGCCAGCCGATGAGCGCCCCGATGGTCGAGGGGTCAGGAAGTGCGCAGGCATGGACCAGCTGCCGGCGCGTCGTGGCTCCTCGACGGTCGGGCAGGTGGTGTCGGGGCCTCGAGGAGTCGGGAAGTGCGGTCGTACGAGCTCGTACCCGGCCCGTCGTGGCCTCTCGATGAGCGCTCGGGCACGTCGGCAGTCGAGGGGTCGGGAAGTGCATCGGTACAGGCGGGTCGGCGGCGTGTCGTGGCCCCTCGACAGGAAGCGGGTGGAAACCTGCGACCTCGCGGGTGTCGGTGCTGGTGACGCTCGGTCGGAACATCATGGTGTCTGGTCCAGGCCGATGGCGCGCCGGAACGCTTCGGCACCTGTGACGACGACCTCGTACGGCGGTCTGATGAACGTCTCCGGGGTGACGACGAACTCGTCCTGCCGCACGCGCTCACCCCGACGGTCCAGCAGCAGGTAGCCGTTCGGGACGTAGCCGCACTTGTCGCTCACCCGGTGAGAGTTCGGGTTATCGGCCCAGGCGCCGGAGCGCATCTCGACGGCGCCGAGGTTGTCGAAGGCGAACGTGAGGATCGCCTGGCGCATGAGGGTGCCCGTGCCGCGCCCCTGGTGGGCGAGCCCGAGCCACGACCCGGTCTCCGCGTGACGGACGACGGCGAACTTCTCGGACTTCATGTCCTGGGCGCCGACCATGACCCCGTCGCGCTCGACCGCCATCAGGAGCGTCCAGCTCTCGGGCGTGAATGCGGCCCAGGTGCGGTAGTAGAACTGCAGCGAGTCGAGCGGCTGCGTCTTCCCCAGGTTCCACGGC
>PMLO01000231.1 GCA_003158895.1 Propionibacteriaceae bacterium | reverse complement strand
TGGCCGTCGCGACCAACTGCGGCCAGATCAAGACCGGCGCACCGGCTCGTTCGGAGCGCGTCGCAAAGTACAACCAGCTCATGCGCATCGAGGCGAACCTCGACGACGCCGCTGAGTACGCGGGCGCCAGCGCGTTCCCGCGCTTCAAGGGCTGATTCTGTGGCCGAGGGGCGTCGCGGCGACCGTAAGTCGGGCGGACCAGGGCGGGCTTCTGCCCGTCCTGGTGTGACCCGGACGCGACGTCGCCCTCGCCCCTCGGCGACGGATGCCCAGCAACGTACGGAGTCGGGGCTGAAGCTCCCTCGGCTCACCGGCGGGATGCAGATCACGCAACGCGCGGTCGCGCTCCTCGTCGTGGTCGGGCTTCTGGCGATCAGCTACGTCGGCACGATGCGCATCTACCTCGACCAGCAGAGCGACATGGCCACCGCGCGTACGCAGATCGCCGAGCGTCAGGCCACGATCGCGCAGCTCCAGGACGAGCTGTCCCGCTGGAACGACCCCAACTACATCAAGACGCAGGCCCGCGAACGCCTCGGCTGGGTCATGCCGGGCGAGGTCGGCTACCGCGTCATCGGCACCGACGGCACGGTCGTGAGCGGTGAGGTCGGCTCGATCCAGGGCAACAACGACCCCGTGAAACAGGCCTGGTACGAGAAGATCTGGTCGTCGGTACAGACGGCCGACCAGCCGGTCGTCGTCGTGCCGACCACCACGCCCGCCGCGACCGTGACGCCACCCGCTCCGGCTCCCTCGGCGTCCACGACCAAGAAGCGATGAGTCATGAGGGCACGAGCGCAGCGAGTTCCGGCCACCCCGGCGAGCGGGGCATGATCGAGCCGATCGGCGGCTCTGACGAGGCGACGATCGCCGCGCAGCTGGGTCGTACGCCCCGTGGCATGGCGGGAATCGCCTGGCGCTGCCCCTGCGGCAAGCCGGGGGTCGTCGCCACGTTGCCCGCTCTGCCGGACGGCACGCCCTTCCCGACCACGTACTACCTGACCTGCCCCCGCGCCGCGGCCGCCTGCTCGACGCTGGAAGCAGAAGGGGTGATGCGGGACATGGCGGAGCGGCTCGCAGCCGACGCCGAGCTGGCCGCTGCGTACCGGGCCGCCCACGACGCGTACATCGCCGACCGCCACGCCCTGTCCGATCTCGACGTGCCGGAGATCGACGGCGTCAGCGCCGGCGGCATGCCGGACCGGGTCAAATGCCTGCACGCACTCGCCGCGCACGCGCTCGCCGCGGGACCCGGCGTCAACCCGCTCGGCGACGAGACGGTGGCTCGCCTCGGCGAGTTCTGGGCTCGTCCTTGCCTCGGGGAGGTCTCATGAGGGTCGCGGTGATCGACTGCGGCACGAACACGATCCGGCTCCTCGTGGCCGATCCTGGCACCGGCAACAGCCTCAACGAGGTCGAGCGCCGCCTCGAGCTCGTACGGCTCGGTCAGGGGGTCGACGCCACCCGCCGCTTCCACCCCGACGCGCTCGCTCGTACGTTCGCGGCCGTCGATACGTACGCGGCGCGCATCCGCGACCTCGGCGTCGATCGGGTGCGGTTCCTCGCGACATCGGCCGCACGCGACGTGAGCAACCGGGACGAGTTCTTCGGCGGTGTACGGGAGCGGCTGGGCATCGATGTCGACGTCATCAGCGGCGACGAGGAGGCGCGGCTGTCGTTCCTCGGCGCCCTCTCAGGGGGCCCGGTCGCGGCCGGACCCGTACTCGTGATGGACGTCGGCGGCGGCTCGACCGAACTGATCCTCGGGGACCTCGACGGCTCCGTACGTGTCGCGCGTTCCCTCGACATGGGCTCCGTACGGATCCGGGAGCGCTTCCTGGCGGGGGACCCGCCGACCGCAGCTGAGGTGCGAGCCGCACGCGACTTCGTCGACGGGCTGCTCGACTCCTCGGGAGTCCCGATCGGCGAGGCCGCCACGTGGATCGGCGTCGCCGGCACGACGACCAGCCTGTCCGCATTGGCTCAGGGGCTGACCACGTACGACCGCACGCGGGTCCACAACTCTCTCGTCGAGGTGGCCGAGATCGACCGCCTCGCCGAGCAGTTGCTCGCGATGCCGGTCGCCGACGTCATGGCGACGTACCCCATGCTCCAGCAGCTACGCGCCGAGGTGATCTGCGCCGGCGCGCTGATCGTGGCGCAGGTGGCCGCTCGCGTCGGAGAACCCATGACCGTACGCGAGACCGACATCCTCGACGGTGCCACACTGGAGCTCCTACGCCGCTGACGCCCCCGTAGCCCAACCGGCAGAGGCAGGCGGCTTAAACCCGCCAAAGTATGGGTTCGATTCCCATCGGGGGCACTGTGCAGATGTCGTGAGGGCCGGCCACTCCGACGCTGACCTATACCCCCCTGGGGTTTGGTTCGATACCCCTAAGGGTATAAGATCGCCGCATGGCTACACGACAGATCACCACTGACGGCTTCGAAGACGTCGTCTCAGGCGAGGGCATCGTCCTTCTCGACTTCTGGGCCGACTGGTGCCCGCCGTGCCGGGCCTTCGGCCCCGTCTACGAGAAGGCGTCGGGCGTTCACACCGACATCGTCTTCGGCAAGGTGGATACCGAGGCTGAGGGCGGGCTGGCCGGAGCTTTCAACATCACCTCGATCCCGACTCTCATGGCATTCCGCGACGGCATCATCGTCTTCGCGCAGCCGGGCGCCCTGAACGGGCCCCAGCTCGAACGGGTCATCACCGCCGTCCGCGACCTCGACATGGACGACGTCCGCGCGCAGATCGCCGCCCGCGAGACCGAAGAGGCCGCCAAGTGAGGCTGGTTGTCGTCGGAGGTGTCGCCGGTGGCATGAGTGCCGCCGCCCGCGCCCGGCGTCTCGACGAATCGGCCGAGATCATCGTCCTCGAGCGCGGCGAGTTCGTGTCGTTCGCCAACTGCGGACTGCCCTACTTCGTCGGGGGCGAGATCACCAAGGAGTCCAAGCTCCTGGTCCAGACGCCTCACTCTCTGGCGGAGGCCCTGAACCTCGACGTACGGGTCCTCCACGACGTGGTCGGCCTCGACGCCGCGGCGAAGACCGTCACGGTCAACGTCGCCGGTCAGACCGAGACCATCGCGTACGACGCGCTCGTACTCTCTCCTGGCGCGGCTGCCATCAGGCCGCCGCTCCCCGGCATCGACTCCCCGCGCGTGCAAACGCTCCGTACGGTCGGCGATGCCGTCTCGATGCGCGACGCCGTGCTCGATGGCGCCAAGAACGCGGTCGTCCTCGGAGCCGGCTTCATCGGCATCGAAGCGGCTGAGGCGTTGGCGATGCGGGGCCTCGCGACGACCCTTGTCGAGCTCGCGCCGCATGTCCTGCCCCCGCTCGAGACCGAGATGGCCAACATGGCATCCGAGGAGCTTCGGCGCCTCGGCATCGACGTCCGCGAGGGCGTCGCCGCGTCCGAGGTGATCCCCGGAGAGGTCTCCGACACCGTCGTCCTCGCCGATGGCACCCGCCTCGCCGCCGACATCATCGTGCTCTCGGTGGGTGTACGTCCCGACACGAAGGCCTTCGAGGCCGCGGGCGTGACGTGCGAGCGTGGAGCGATCTGCATCGACGAGCACGGCCGTACGAACTTGCCCGACGTATACGCGGTGGGCGACGCGGTCATCAGCGTCGACGCCATCACCGGCGCCCGTCGTCCGGTGGCTCTCGCCGGCCCGGCGAACCGCTCCGGACGCCTGGTCGCCGACGCGATCTTCCGCCCAGAGACAGCGCGTCCGATGCCGGCACCGATCGGTACGGCTGTCGTCCGGATCGGCGAGCTGACCGCGGCAATGACCGGTGCGAACCGGGCCTCGCTCGACGCGGCGGGGGTTGCGTACCACACGCTCCACCTGCACCCGAGCAATCACGCCGGGTACTTCCCGGGAGCGTCGACGATCGACCTGCTGGTTCACTTCCGCGCCGGCGACGGCCTGCTTCTCGGCGCTCAGGCCGTCGGGCACAAGGGTGTGGCCAAGCGCATCGACGTCCTGGCCACTGCCATCCGTGGGGGCTTCAGCGTGTCCGACCTCATCGATCTCGACCTCGCCTATGCGCCGCCGTACGGGTCGGCCAAGGACCCCGTCAACATGGCCGGCATGGCCGGCGAGAACGTGCTGAACGGGACGCTCAAGCTCTGGTACGCGGCCGATCTCGAGGCCGTCATGGCCGACCAGCTGGTCCTCGACGTCCGCAGCCACGGCGAGCACGCCGCCGAGCACGTCCCCGGCTGCATGCTCGTGCCGCACACGCAGGTACGGGATCGGCTCGAGGAGATCCGGACTGCCGCTGCCGGCCGTCCGGTCGCGGTCATGTGTGCGGCGGGCGTCCGCTCGTACCTCGCGCACCGGATCCTCGACCAGGAGGGTTTCGACTCGTCGATGCTCTCCGGCGGGATGCGTACCCTGAAGGCGACCTTGGGGAACCGGGCTGCTGAGGTCCTGAACTAGTCGGGGTCAACCCTGACCGGCCGCCGGAAGAAGGCGGCCGGTCGAGGGCGTTGAGTAGACTGACAAAGGTTTCCATTCACAAGGAAGGCACCTTCGTGGCCAATCCGGTCCTCTCACGTCCTGACGCCTGGACGCACAACCTGCCGCAGGCGCAGCCCCACCAGCAGCAGCCGGGCGACCAGAGCTACGGCGCGCAGTACGGCCAGCCCTATACGCAGTACAGCCAGCCCACAACGCAGTACGGCCAGCAGCCGCCCGCGGGAACGCCCAACGACGGCCCGCAGTACCGGCCGTCGGCGCCGCAGCAGGTCGACCGCATGACCGTCGACGACGTCATCACCAAGACGTCGATCACGATGGGCGTCATGATGCTCGTCGCGGTGGCCGCGGCGAAGTTCCTGCCGCTCAACCTGTTGCTGCCCGTCGCGATGGTGTCCGGTCTCGTGGCCTTCATCGTCCCGCTGATCGTCGCGGTCCGCCGCTCGATCGGTCCGGTGCTCGCGATCACGTTCGCCCTTATCGAGGGCGTCTTCATCGGCGGATTCAGCATGCTGTTCGAGTCGTACTACCCGGGAATCGTCATCCAGGCGGTCCTCGGCACGTTCGTCGCAGCCGCCATCACGCTCGCGGCGTTCAAGTTCGGCGGCTTCCGGTTGTCGACGAAGGTCCGCAAGATCGTCATGCTGTCGATGATCGGCGTCGTGGTGGCGAGCCTGCTCAGCTTCGTTCTGTCGTTCTTCGGCATCAACCTCGGCCTGTACGCGGGCATGACCGGCTCCGTCGGCGGCCTCGCGTGGCTGTTCGCCGGGATCGGCGTCGTCCTCGCCGTGTTGTCGCTGGTCGACGACTTCCAGAGCATCGAGCAGGGGGTCGCGATGGGCGCCCCGGCTACCGAGTCCTGGCGCGCAGCCTTCGGCCTCACCGTGACCATGGTCTGGCTCTACACGAACATCCTCCGGATCCTCAGCTACATCCGTCGCTGACCTCCGACCTCACACACTGGCCCGGACCGTACAGTCCGGGCCAGTCGTGCGTTCCGGGCCCGTGGCCGTCAGGCGGGCTGGTCCTCGGCGGGTACGAGGGTGGGGAGGTGCTTGACGAGTACGGCCCTGAAGCCGGCGGTCCAGCTGAAGCGGCGCCACCTCCGTACCGGCAGCCAGCGTGCCGCCGCAGTCGTACCGCCCACGTCATGCACCACGGGGTCGGTCGGGTCGGCGCACGTGGCGGCGTAGATGAGGCGCAGGGCGTGGAAGTCCTCGATCCTCCCGGACGGCGCGCGGCCGATCCAGTGGTCGGACTGGAGATCGAGCACCTGGGCGATCTCGGCGACCTGACCGGTCTCCTCGGCGATCTCGCGGACGACCGCATGCGCCGCGCTCTCGGTCTGATCGAGACCGCCACCAGGCAGCCCCCACAGGCCCGGAACGGCGGTGCGGGACGAGAACTGTGTCGCCAGCAGGCCGCGTGACGAGAGAACGATCGCGTACGCGGCGACTCGCTGCCGCTGTTCCGGCGCGGTGTGCGGGGGGATGACGAGTCCGGGATCTAGCCCGCGATCGCGTACCGGCAAGGTGGTCCCCGGGTGGTGGTGGGGAGCGACCTGCACGGTGACGACGATGTTCTCGGCCGGACCAGCCACGGACAGGACGCGCTGGACGAAGTAGCCCTGGTCCCAGAGCGTGGCGTGCGGATCGATGCCGTGGCTCACCGGCAGGGTGATCTCCGCTGGTCTCCCGGCGGCGAGTACGCCCACGATCCGCATCCCGCCATCATGTCTTGCCCGATTGCCAAGACCAAGTCGCGACACGGATGGAGACGCCACCATTCCCCCCAGGACTCAAGCCCTCCATGGCTTTTCAGGCTCAGGCAAGCGGGCGCGAGGTGCTTGTCGTCGTGTACCTGAGCGGACACGCGCGGCTCGCTATGCTGACCCC
>PMLO01000097.1:21529-22405 GCA_003158895.1 Propionibacteriaceae bacterium | reverse complement strand
GACCATGCTGGTCGCCCGACAGGTGCGCGGCAGCCTTGGGTACGTGACCCTTACGGGCCTTGACACAATCCTGACCCTCCTTCGTGCAGCGATCGCCAGTGGGCGCGCTTGGTAGGTTCGGTCCTGCCGACACACGAGGAGACCGCCATGCTCGTCACCGTCCTCGGAGCCAACGGCCCCACGGGCAGGCTGCTCAGCAAGCAGCTCGTCTATGCGGGCCACCAGGTCCGGGCGTTCACCCGGCACCCGGACGACGGTGGCCTCTCCGGGCTCGACATCACCGTGATCGGCGGGGACGCCACCAGGGAGGCTGACCTGCGGCGCGCGTTCAAAGGTGCCGAGGCGGTCGTGTCCGTCCTCGGGACTCCGTACAGCAAGGAGCCGATCAGCCTGTACTCGGAGAGCGGCAAGGCGGTCACCGCGCTCATGACGGCCGAAGGGCCGCGCCGGCTGGTCGTGACGAGCTCCGCAGTCCTCTCGACGTGGCGGGACCCGGCGATGAGCTGGGTCGAGCGCAACGTCATGCGGCGGATCCTGGGGAGCATGGGCCGCACCCTGTACGACGACATGCGCCGTATGGAGGAGATCGTCACCGCTGCCGATCTCGACTGGACGATCATGCGGCCGCTAGGGCTGGCGGACATGGATGCCTCCACCCGGTGGGCGATCGCCGAGGATCACATCGCCGGCAGGCAGACCGCTCGTCGTGATCTCGCGGCGGCCATCGTCGACCAGGTGACCCGTACGGACTACGTCCGCAGGACTGCCGCGGTCGCCACGACCAACAGGTCCGTGAGCATCCCCGTCACGATCTGGCGCGAGGGCATCCGGCCCAAGCTCAAGAGGTCCTAATGGTCTCGTGTTCCGACCGAGCAC
>PMLO01000097.1:0-21415 GCA_003158895.1 Propionibacteriaceae bacterium | reverse complement strand
GGGCACTTGTGGGCGCCGTCGCCGAAGGTCAGCCCGTACGCCGCAACACCCGCTGGTACAGGCCGGTACGGACAGAGGTCGAGCGGATCCGTACCGACCGCTTCCGGATCCGCGTTCGCCGGCCGGATGCACACGTCGAGCAGGTCGCCCGGCTGCACGGTCACGCGCTCGTCCCCGTCGCCTACCTCGAAGGCCTCATGGGCCCTCCTGTACAGGTGGCCGACCACGGGCTCGAGCCTGATGATCTCGTGGAGGATCGCGTACCGCTCCTCGGTCCCCGCCACGAGGTAGCGCCGCAGCAGCGCCTCGTCGCCGAGCAGGTGCCACGCGGCCATGGCGATGAACTCGCGGGTGGTCACCATGCCGGCCGTCCCGTACGTGACGCACTCGACGAGGATGTCCGCGTCGCTGTACCCCTCGGCGATGAGGTGGCTGATGACGTCTCCCTGCGGAGCCCGGCGCCGAGCCCGAACCGCCGGACGCACGTCCGCGAACCACATTCTCACGATCGGGACGAGGCCGTTGCGGGCCGCCAGAGCCCACTGGCCAGGCGTACGACCGAGGTCGGCGCGGGTGATGTCGAAGGGCGGCTGGTTGAAGAAGCTGACCAGCCGCTGAGCCATCTTCGGGACCGGGGCGGCGGTCAGGCCGACCACATCAGCGGTGACCTCGACCGTGTACAGCAGGGCGAGCTCGTCCAGGTGGAACGTCCCGTCGAACTCTTCGAGCAGCCGGTCGGCGCACGCCTCCATCCGCGAGGTGTAGCCCTCCACGACCGCCGGCGCGAAGAACCGGGCGACCTTGCTGCGCTGCTCGTCGTGCGCGGGCCCGTCCGAGATGAGGATCGGGTGTTTCGTGAAGAAGCCCTTGGGTATCCGTTCGGCGGTGAAACCTGCCTGGACGGTCTGCTCGCGGGCACGCAGCACCTGACGAGCGGCGGAGAGGGATCGGATACGCCACACGATCCCGTCGCGCTCGATGCCCGGTCCCGTCGGCTCACCCTGCTTGGTGGCTCGTCGCCGGTTGTGCTCGTCGGCCATGCGGGGCCCTTCGTGCGGGAGTCGTGGACACGCTGATTGTGGTGGCGCCACCGGTCCCCTAAAGTCTATACAAACATTGGACAGGAGTGTCATGGCCGCACGATCATTGCCGTTGGCGCCCTGCGGGAGTCGCTGATGGACGACCGGTGGCAGTACCTGGCCCTCATGGCGGCGTGCCTGATCGTGACGCTCCCACTCGAGTTCGTCCTTCGCGCCCGGGTCTACCGCCGGCCGCGCCGCTTGCTCCTCGCGCTGATTCCCACGGTCGTGATCTTCACGATCTGGGACGTCGCGGGAATCCTGCGCCACCACTGGACGTACAGCCCGCTCTTCACGACTGGCTTCCGGCTAGGGGTGATGCCGATCGAGGAGCTCGTGTTCTTCATCGTCGTGCCGATCTGCGGTCTCTTGACGTACGAAGCGGTGGGCGATGTCCTTCGCCGTACGCGGAAGGACACACGTGCCTGAGTACCCGCTCATGACCCTCATCGCGATCGTCGGAGTCGTCGTCGCGGAGCTGGCCTGGTTCCGTACGGGCGTGTTCAAGACGGCGCAGTACTGGATCGCGATCGGGATCACGTGGCTGTTCCAGAGCCTCGTCGACGGCTGGCTCACCAAGCTGTCCGCGCCGATCGTCATCTACAACCCCGCACAGCAGTCGGGTCTGCGGTTCCCGTGGGACATCCCCATCGAGGACTTCGGCTTCGGCTGGGCGATGGTGACTCTCACCATCCTCGTCTGGACCCGACTCGGCCGTACGGAGCGCGCGTGACCACCGCAGCAGCCTTCGACCGCGGCGCCTCGCGCTACGACCTGCTCGTCGGACTCAACCCGGGCTACCACCGGGAGCTCCGCGTCGCGGCCGAGGCGTTGGTGGACCGCGTCGGCCACCGGCCGGGGCTGCGGCTCATCGACCTCGCCTGCGGCACGGGCGCCTCGACGAAGGCGCTGCACCGGGCGGCGCCGGACGGTACGGAGGTGCTCGGGCTCGACGCGTCCCACGGGATGCTCGAGCAGGCNNGGCGCTCGGGCCGGGCAGCCACCACGGGATCATGACCGCCTACCTGTACCGGAACGTGCCCGTCGAGGCCCGCGACAGGGCTGTCGCCGAGGTGTACGAGCTGCTGGAGCCGGGCGGGTGGCTGGTCGTCCAGGAGTACTCAGTGGCCGGCGACTCGCGTGCCCGCCTCGTCTGGGACATCGTCGCCCGCTTCATCATCATTCCGCTCGGCGTGCTGCTCGACGGGAACCACGACCTGTACCACTATCTGTGGCAGAGCGTCATCGAGTTCGACTCCGTGACCCGGTTCGCAGACCGCCTCGCGGGTGCCGGGTTCTCCGACGTCGCACACCGCACCGCGACCGGTTGGCAGCACGGGATCCTCCACACGTTCGTCGCCCGGAAACCGAGGGAGAAGTCATGAGTACGTCCCTGCCAGGGCGGGACCGCCGAGCGGTACGCCACCCGGGCCCCGTCGGATCGTCACGCCTGGAAGACCCGCGCCACGTGGCCGTGATCGGCGGGGGCATCGCCGGCCTCGCCGCCGCGACCGTACTCGCGGAGCACGGCGCATCGGTCACGCTGTTCGAGTCCTCCGACCGCCTCGGCGGACGCGTCGCGTCCTGGCCGCTACCGGGACACGACAACCGCACCATGAGCCGCGGCTTCCACGCGTTCTTCCGGCAGTACTACAACCTCCGAGCCCTGCTGAAGCGTTCGGACCCGACCCTGCGCCATCTCGTACCGGTCTCCGACTATCCGCTGCAGCGCCCGGACGGGATGCGTGACTCGTTCACCAACCTGCCACGTACACCACCGTGGTCGGTCCTGGAGTTCGTCCGCCAGAGCGACTCGTTCACCTTGCGATCGTTGGCCAAGGTGAATGTCAAAGCCGCCCTGGAACTCATGCAGGTGCACTTCCCCGGCACGTACGACGACTACGACGGAGAGTCGGCCGCGGCGTTCCTCGACCGGCTGCGGTTCCCGCCGGACGCGCGCGCCCTCGCGCTTGAGGTGTTCGCACGGTCGTTCTTCGCCGACCCACGCGACTTCGGCGCCGGCGAGCTGGTCGCGATGTTCCACACCTACTTCATGGGGTCGGCCGAGGGCCTGCTGTTCGACGTGCCGGACGACGACTACGACACGAGCCTGTGGGCTCCGCTCGGCGACCACTTGGCGAAGCTCGGCATCGAGGTCCACCCCGGCACCCCCGTGACGTGGCTCAGCGTGGACGACGACGGTGTACGAGTGACGACGGCGCACGAGTCGTATGCGGTGGACGCGGTCGTGGTGGCCGCCGATCCGCGCGCCGCCCGGGAGCTGGTCGCGGACATGACGCTGACGCCCGACGCGGGCGTATGGAAGGAGCAGGTCGCCGCCACGTACAACGCACCGCCGTTCATCGTGGTCCGTCTGTGGCTCGGCGGGCATGTCCACGGGGACCGGCCCGCATTCCTGGGCACAACGGGGTATGGACCGCTCGACAACGTTTCCGTACTGGAACGCTTCGAGGAGGGCGCCGCGACCTGGTCGCGTACGCATCGGGGCTCCGTCGTCGAGCTCCATGCCTATGCGTGTGCACCCGAGGTGGCGACCGACCCCGACGCGGCAGCCGCGGTCGTGGCGCAGCTGATCGAGGAGCTCCATCGCGCTTACCCGGAGACCGAAACGCTGCCGGTGGTGGAACGCAAGGTGCTCGTACGGGACGACTGCACCCTCATCGGCCCCGAGAAGTGGCAGGAGCGGCCAGGCGTCACGACGCCGAGCCGTCGCCTGGTGCTCGCCGGCGACTGGGTGCGCTGCGACTACCCCGTGGCGCTCATGGAGCGCGCTGCGACGACGGGTTTCATGGCCGCGAACGAGCTGCTCAGCGGCTGGGGCGTGGCCGGCGAGGACGTCTGGACCGTGCCTGTACGGGGGTTGCTGCGCCGCTGATCGACCGATAGCTCAGGCGATCGAAGGGCTCAGGCGCTTGAAGTCCGTACGGGGTGGGCCGGCGATGACCGTACGGAGCGCGACTGCCAGCTTCTCCCAGCCGGGCACCCTCTGGCGCGAGGTGAACACGTCGTAGTCGGCGGCCTCGATGCGGTCGAGGATCCGGCTGTACAGGACCAGCGCCGTCGCGACGCAGCGGCGTGATGCCGGCGGGAGCTGGTCCAGACCGGGCACCGCATCCGCGTAGAGCGCCCTGTTGCGGGCGATCTGCTCCTTCATGAACGCGCGCCACTCGGGCGTGACCTGGCGAAGCCAGGGGTCGGCGCCATGCCGCGCGAGGTCGTCCTGCGGCAGGTACACGCGGCCGCGGTCGAGGTCCTCGCCCACATCGCGAAGGAAGTTGGTCAGCTGGAACGCGTTGCCGAGAGCACGTGCCGGAGCCTTCGCTGCCGACGAGTACGGCTCGAGCACCGGCAGCATCATCTCCCCGATCACCGCTGCCGAGCCCTCCATGTAGCCGTCACGCAGCTCGTCCCAGGTCTCCCAGCTCGTACGGGTCAGGTCGAGGGCCATCGCGTCGAAGAAGCGCTCGAAGCAGTCGGGGTCGGTGCCTCGCCGCTTGATGCTGCTGACGACCGCGGCCATGACCGGCTCGTCGCTCGTACCGTGGTGCAGCGCGTCGAAGAACATCCCCCGGAACGCCGTGAGGCGCTCAGCCTCGGTGCCGGTCATGGGCACCGACAGGTCAACCTTGTCCGGCTCGTCGACGATGTCGTCGGCCAGCCGGCACAGCGCGTACACCGCGTACACGTCACGCCGTTGGCGCTTCGGCAGCAGCAGGGCGCCCCAGTAGTACGTGGTCCCGTACTGGCGGGTCAGCTGGGCGCATCGCGCGTAGCCGGCCTCGAGGGCAGTCGTCATTTCAGCATTCCTTTCACGCGGTCGGCCGCGAGCTTGCCGGACACGAGAACCATGGGGATGCCCACGCCGGGCGTGGTCCCGGAGCCGGCGAAGACGAGACCGGGCACGCGACGATCGACGTTGCGCGGCCGGAACGGGCCCGTCTGGGAGAACGTGTGGGCGAGCGAGAACGGCGTACCGGCGGCCATCCCCTGCGCCTGCCAGTCGATCGGCGTCACGAGCTTCTCCGTGACGATCTCGCCGTCGTATCCCGCCGTGGCGAGGAACGTGTGAAGCCGATCGCGGAAGGGGGCCGTCTCTGTCTCCCAGTGGATCGTGCCGACGTGGAGGTTCGGTACGGGCTCGAGCACGTACAGGCTGCTGTGCCCGGCGGGTGCGGCGGCGGGGTCGTGGATCGACGGCACCGCGACGTACCGCGACGGATCCGCCATCACGCGTCCCCGGTCGAGGAGGTCGACGAAGGCGTCGTCCCAGGCCCGGCCGAAGTGGATGTTGTGATGGCCGGCTCCGAACGGGATCGTGGCGCCCTTCATGCCGACGTGCCAGACGACCGCTGATGGGGAGTAGCGNNCGGCCGTCAGGCGCTCGCCGCCGGCGAGCACGACGCCTGTGGCACGGCCGTCGGGCGCCCGGTCCACCCGCTCGACCGCCGTCCCGTACCGGATCTCGACCCCGGCATCGCAGGCGGCGCGGGCCATCGCCAGGGGGACGGCATGCATGCCCCCTTCAGGGAAGTACACGCCCTCGATCGAGTCCATGTAGGTGATCACCGCGTACAGCGACAGCGCTCTGGTGGGCGACAACCCCGCGTACATCGCCTGGAAGCTGAAGACTCGGCGGAGGCGGTCGTCGGAGAACCGCCGCGCGATCTCGGGCCCGAGCCGGCCGAACGCGCGCAGGCGGAGCAGCTCGATGCCCGCCGCCGGTGACCGCAGCAGGTCGAGGGGAGAGTCGAAGTTGGCGTCGATGAAATGGGGCAGCTCGACGTCGTTGAGCCGCTTGAGCCAGACGACGAACCTGTCGAACGCGGCGGCGTCCTTGGACCCGCACTCGCGCAGGATCTCCTCACGCATCTTCTCGTGGCCGGGACGTACGAGCAGACGGGAGCCGTCGGCGAAGAACGCGTGGTACGCGGGGTCGAGCAGGGTCATGGTGACGTAGTCGGACACGCGGGCGCCGACGGCGGCGAACGCCTGCTCGAGCAGGCTCACCATCGTGAAGACGACCGGCCCGGTGTCGAACCGGAAGCCGTCCTGGCTGAGGCTGCCGTTCCGGCCGCCGGGGATGTCCAGGGCCTCGACGAGCGTGACCCTGTACCCGGCGCCCGCGCAGTGCATGGCTGCGCTGAGCCCCGAGAGTCCGGCTCCGACGACCACGACGGTCGCGGCGCCAGGGGCAGGTCGCCTCATGCGTCGCGCCAGGCGATCGCCCGGGCGGCGTCGCGAATGCCGGCGATGCCGACGGAGTTCAACCGGGACCCGTCGAGGCACCTGATCGCAGCGTCGTACTCGGCGGCGATCAGCTCCTCCAAGGCCTCATCGACACCGGCCTCGCGCATGGCCGCTGCCAGTACGGGGATGTCGTCCCGCGTGATGTCGGACGTCCCGAGCCGGGCGAGCAGGTACGCGGCGTGGCCGGTCAGGCGGCTCCGCGCGAGCGTGAGGAGCACCGTCGCCTTCGCCTCGAGAAGGTCGTCACCGGACGGTTTGCCGGTGAGCTCCGGGTCTCCCCACACCCCGAGGTAGTCGTCTCGCAGCGCGAAGGCCCGGCCGATGTGCTCGCCGCACTGCATGAGGGTGTCGACGGCGTTAGGCATCGCGCCCGCAGCGAGAGCCCCGAGTTCCAGGGGCCGCTCGATCGAGTAGCGCCCGGACTTGAGCCTCGCGACGTGCTCGGCGTGGGCGAGGTCACGGCGACCGGCGGCCGCGCCGGTGAGGTCGGCACGCTGGCCGGCGACAAGCTCCACGCACACCGCGTACCAGATCGTACGCAGGGGCTTGGGCAGGTCGTTGGCGATCCGGTCGGCCACGGTGTGGGCGAGGTCGCCCAGCAGGACGGCGATGTTGGTGCCGAACAGCCGCGGATCGCCGACGCCCTGGGCAGCGTTGTGCCAGCGGGACGCCTCGACGTGAGCCGAGGGGCGGCCGCGACGGGATGCGGACTCGTCCATGACGTCGTCATGGATGAGCGCGAACAGATGAAGCGCCTCCAGGGCGGCGGCGGCACGGACGAGATACCTATAGTCCGTGGTCCCGTGCGTTCCGCCGGCGGCCAGGAAGCCCCAGTAGCTCATCGCCACGCGCAGCCGCTTGCCGCGCCCGACGAGCAGGTCCCCTAGCCAGGCCGGGAGATCGACCGGGAGGACGTCGACGCCGTTGCCGTTCGCGTACCCGTCCCACTCGATGATCAGGGTCGCGATCTCCGCGGTGAGCAGGGCATCGACGTCGCGNNAGCAACGGCACCTGCAGCGCTGCCCACGGGCTGTACACGTGGGGCGTGGCGATGATCGCGTCGGCGAACTTCTCCCACGGCACCCAGGCCCAGTCGGCGACCTCGTCGGTGTTGGGGCGGGGATCCACCTCGGTCACGTACCCGGCGAAGACAGGGCAGATCTCGTTCTCGACGATGCCGGACACATCGACGGCGCGGTACCGGAACTCGGGAAGGAGCGGGACCAGCGGGCCGACGGTGAGCCCCAGCTCCTCGCGGATCCGGCGCCGCGCCGCGTCTTCGAGGGACTCCCCTGCGCGGGGGTGCCCGCAGCAGGAGTTCGTCCAGACGCCGGGCCAGGTCTTCTTGCCCAGCGCCCGTCGGGTGAGCAGCACCTCACCGCGAGCGTTGAAGAGGTAGGTGGAGAAGGCGAGGTGCAGCGGCGTCGCGGTGGTGTGGACCTCGGCCCTGGGGGCCGTACCGATCGCGGTTCCCGCGTCATCGACGAGGACGACGTCGTCGGATCCGAGGTCGTCCGAGTGAAGTTGTCGTGTCTTGTGCTGCAAGGCCATGACGTCCGTCCAATGTTTGTATAAGGTTGCTCCAACTTAGGTGAGGACCACTTACCCCGTCAAGGGGCTGTCCAATCCTTGTTCAAGGTTGTGTAGCATGACCTGGAATCGATTCGGGAAGCGGGCGACGCGTGTACGCGGTCAAACAGGTGTCAGCGTTGACAGGCGTCTCAGAGGCGACGCTCCGCGTCTGGGAGCGCCGGTACCAGGTGGTCGAGCCAGCGCGCTCTGCCGCCGGATACAGGCTGTACGACGATGACCAGGTCGCGGTCCTGAGGGTGATGGCCGCGTTGGTCAACAACGGGGTCCCGGCGTCGCTGGCCGCGAGGACCGTACGGGGATCGGCGGTCCGAGGTCACACCGACACAACCCCGGTGGCTGATGGGTCTCTCGATCTGGTGTCAGCCGCGGCGGAGCTCAATCCCGAGGTGCTCCACGCCGTGCTCAACGACGCGTTCGCGGCGACCGACTTCGACGACGTCGTCGACTGCTGGCTCCCGTACGAGCTGGAGCGCCTCGGCGACGCGTGGCAGAGCGGCCGGATCAGCGTCGCGCAGGAGCACTTCGCGAGCGCCGCGGTGGCGCGGCACCTGTCGGCGCACTTCGAGGACGCGCGGCCGCAGGGCGGTGTGCCGGTGCTGGTCGGGCTTCCCCAAGGCGGACGCCACGAGCTGATGCTGCTGGCGTTCGCCGCGTGTCTTCGGCGAGCCGGGGTGAACGCGATCTATCTCGGGGCGGACGTACCGCTCGACGACTGGAAGTCGGTCGCGAGCGAGGTCGGCGCGCGCGCTGCCGTACTGGGGGTGCATCTCGAGTCGGACGTCGAGGCGGCACAGTCGGTGGTCGACCAGCTCGCCGCGCTCAGCCCGCCGGTCGCGGTCCGCGTGGGAGGCCGGAGCCGACACAAGATCAGCGGGGCGGGGTTGCTGGAGGACCGGGTGTCGCTGGCGGCCGCCGCGGTGGCCCGAGACCTGCGCGCGGGAGCCGCCTGACGCGCACAACCTTGGTGGCGCGAAGGCCCGTTCAGAAGGGGTTGTCCGGACGCCGCAACGGTGTGCGCGTGAGTCAGGCCTCGATGCGGACGAGATTTCCCGACGGGTCGCGTACGGCTCCGTCGCGCGCGCCCCAGGGCTGGGTCGTCGGCTCCGACACGATCTCGGCTCCGGCCTCGGCGAGCTTGGCGAACACGCCGTCGAGGTCGTCGGTGTGGAAGTGGACGGCGTTGAGAGCGCCCTTCGCGACCAGGCCCGCCATGTACGACTGGTCGTCAGGCGAGCCCTGGATGTAGTTGCTGAGCACGATCGCGACGCCGGGCTGGGTCTTCGAGCCCACGGTGATCCAGCGGAAGTCCCCGTTCGGAACATCCATGACGACGTCGAGGCCGAGGACGTCGCGGTAGAACGCGAGCGCCTTGTCAGGATCCGTGACGGTGATGAAAGCGCGGGAGAGAGTGAGGTCCATGTCCGAAACGGTAGTCAGCACCTCCATGGATGGCTTCTCGAATCCTGCTCTGTACAGGCGCCGGCGAGCCCTTCTCCGCCGACTGACAGCGCAGTCGGACGGGAGTAGCGTCCAGCCATGCGGACAGGATCTGGTCCACGCGCGGGACTGGCGGCGATGATCACCCTCGTCGCGACGGCAGCGGCGCTCGCCGGGTGTACTCCCAGTACGAGCTCGAGCGGATCCACGACGACCTCCGTGGCCGGTGGTGCGACCACCGCTGCAGCGAGTGCATCCGCGACGACCACGACCACGTCGGCGAGCGCCGCAACGTCCGCGGGCACCACGGCCAGCGCGCCGGTGGCGGCTGCTTCCACCGGTGTGGGCAAGTGCCTCGCGAGCCAGCTGACCGTGACGCTGGGTGCTGGATCGGGCAGCGGCGCGGGGCACGCGTACCCCGACCTCGTACTCACCAACAAGGGCACCACCACGTGCACCGTGAAGGGCTACCCGGGAGTGTCGTTCGTCGGCAACGGCAACGGCACCCAGCTGGGCGCCGCGGCGACCCGTCAGGCCGCTGGCGTCCCGATCACCACGCTGACACTGGCTCCGGGAGCGGCAGCCCATGCGCAACTGAGCATCACCATGGCCGGGAACTACGACGCGGCGACCTGCAATCCCAAGACCGCGGACGGCCTGCGCGTCTACCCGCCCGACGAGACGCACTCGGTCTTCGTCGCGACGACCTCGTACACGGCCTGCCAGAACGCATCCATCGCGCTGCTCATCGTTCGCCCGCTGCAGGCCGGAGCCGCCTGAGTCGGAGGGTGACGTGCTGGACGCGCACGACCTTTGTGCTGCGAAGACCAGGTCACCCGGGTTGGTGCGGAGGCTCGCAAGGCTGTGCGCACGGTCAAGTGCGCATGGGGCGGGTCAGGTCCTTCGTCACGCACGCCGGTACGGTCTCGAGCGCCGCGTGGTCGCCGCGCCGGTACGAGGTCGGCGTCGCTCCGACCAGTTCGGTGAAGCGGGCGCTGAACGAGCCGAGCGACGTACAGCCGACCGCCATGCAGACGTCCGTCACCGACATGTCGCCGCGCCGCAGCAGGGCCTTGGCCCGTTCGATGCGGCGGGTCATGAGGTAGGCGTACGGCGTCTCTCCGTACGCCTTGCGGAACTGGCGCGAGAAGTGCGCCTGCGACATGTACGAGGCGCGGGCGATCTGCGCCACGTCGAGCGGCGACGCGTACTCGCGGTCCATGAGATCGCGGGCACGTCGCAGGTACGCGAGCGTGTCCAGGTCCTGCCCCGTCACGCTTTCCAGCCTACCGCCGGGTCACAGTCGCGCTGCTCATCGCGCGTGCTCCGCGTGGAGTCGGCAGGGATCTGCGACCACGAACTACAGTCCTGATCATGGGACTCAGGGCGCGCCGATGATGTCGGTGCGGACGGATCTGCTGCTCGCGGTGCTTCGGGACACGCTGGCGGCGACGGTGAACTTCATCATGCTGAGCACGGCCAACCAGGAGGTGTACGACCCGGCGGAGCTCCATCTCGGAGACTCGGCTCTGGTTGTCGACCGGGCCGCGCACCAGATCTTCCAGGCGAACCTGCTCGCGCACCCCGGTACGGCGAAGCTCGACATCGTGGCGACCGTCGTCGGCGAGGAGCATCCGTACCTCCCCGATGGCATCCGCGACGGCCAGCTGCTCGTGCTGCTCGACCCCGCCGACGGCTCGAACCAGTGGCGCTGCCAGCGTGCGGGTTGGTGCACGGCCGGCATCGTCGTACAGCGCACGGGCGACGGCTGGCGCTTCGTCACGGCGTTCAGCGCCGCACCGGACGGTCGCCTGTTCCTGCTGCGCGAGGACGGCGCCGTCCTCATCGGCTCCACCCACAACGCGATCATGGCGCCGTTCCGCGGCCCGACCCCGCCGAACCCGACGAAGGAGCACATCGTCGCGGCGAACGCGTACAAGCACGCGTCCCGTCACCTCACC
This sequence comes from Propionibacteriaceae bacterium, assembly GCA_003158895.1. GTDB lineage: Bacteria > Actinomycetota > Actinomycetes > Propionibacteriales > Propionibacteriaceae > Fen-668. The sequence goes on along the minus strand of PMLO01000097.1, from coordinate 10,077 downwards.
GCGCCGGTCTTCGACGCCCTCGGCGACGACTGGTTCTGCCTCACGTTCGCGGGCAACCCGGCGGTGATGAACCTGCTGACGTACGACACGGACGCGGTCTTCAACCCGAACCCGTCGAGCGTCTGGGACACCGCCGCCGTCATGATCGCCGCCCACACCTCGGCGATCGTCGGCAGCATCGACGGAGAGATCTGGACGCCGCAGCAGCTCGACGAGCTCTTCGGAAGCCGCGTCGAGCTCGACCCGGCGACCTGCCAGTTCGTACCGCCCTACGTCGCGGCCAAGAACGAGCAGCTCTACCGGGAGGTCGTGAGCGCGATCAAGGCCGGGCTGGCCTCAGGCTCCTGACGCGGAGCCCATCACCAGCTCGTCGTACTCCGGGCCGTCGATCGACTGGTCCATCGTGAGCGCGGGGAACGACTCGGGCGGGAAGCTGACGACCTTCGCAGGGACACCGGCGACGGTCGTGTGTGGCGGTACGTCCTTGAGTACGACGCTGCCGGCGCCGATCTTCGCACCCTCGCCGACCTTGATGTTGCCCAGCACCTTGGCGCCTGCTCCGATCATCACACCGCGGCCGATCTTGGGGTGACGGTCGCCGCCTGCACGTCCCGTACCGCCGAGCGTCACCTCGTGCAGCATCGAGAAGTCGTCCTCGACCACGGCGGTCGCGCCGATGACGACGCTCGTCGCGTGGTCGAACATGATGCCCTTGCCGAGGCGGGCGCCCGGGTGGATGTCGACGGCGAAGACCTCGGAGATCCGGCTCTGCAGGTACAGCGCCAGCGGCTCGTGGTTGTGGGTCCAGTAGTAGTGGCCGATCCGGTACGCCTGGATGGCGATGAACCCCTTGAAGTACAGGAGCGGCTGCGAGTAGCCCCTGCACGCCGGGTCTCGCTGGAGGACCGCCTGCAGGTCGGCGATGACCGCCGTCCCGATCGTCGGGTCGCTCTCGAACGCCTCGGCGGCCAGGTCGCGCAGCGACAGCGCCGACAGCCCATGGCCGTCGAGCTTGCCCGCGATCAGCGTGCCGAGGGCGGAGTCGAGCGAGGTGTGGCGCAGGATCGCCTCGTGCAGGAAGCCGGCGAGCGCCGGCTCGAGTGCCGCGTCACGAGCGGCCTCCCGGCGGATCTCGTCCCAGACCTGGTTATCGGCAACAGGGTCAGTCATGACTCGTCGCCTCCCTTCATCGTCGGCTCAACGCGACAAGGTCTGCGAAAGATTCCCCTCAGTCCTCGGCGAGGGTGATCTCGAGGCCGCCGAGCATCGTGGCCGACAGGTTGTACAGGAACGAGAACACCGTCGCGAGGGCCGTGAAGATCACCACGTCGATCGCACCGATGAGTGCGGCCAGGCCGGTCGCCCGCTTCGTGTTGATGTAGGTCGTGATGTCGAACGTCGTCGTGTCCGTCGGTGAGGCGAGGATGTCCTTGACCATCGAGTTGATGGCGGTGAACAGGCCCGTCGCCTCGATGACGCTCATCAGCACGTACGTGGCGACGACGAAGATGATGCCGCCCGCGATGCCGAACAGCAGTGATGTCTTCATCACCGACCACGGGTCGATGCGGGAGATGCGCAGACGAGCCCGACGTGTACGGCGGGGACGGGCGACGGCCCGTGGCGCCGGCTCGGCATCTGCGGCGGGAACGGCCGGGGCCAGTACAGGCGCACTGACCTGGGCCACCTTGTCCATGGCCACGGCTGCCGCTGCTGCCATACCGGCGCGCGCCCGCTCGAGCACGGAGGGCTGCGGGGCTGCTGCCGGCTCAGTGTCAGAGCCCGGCGAGCTCCAGACAGGAGCGGACGAGGGCTCGACCGTCTCGGGATGTGGCGCAGCGAACGGCGACGAGGACGCATCGGCGGGGGTGGCCTTCGGCAAGTGGTCAAGTCCTGCGGAGAAGCTGGGCCCAGGCGTCATGAGGTTGTCCTCGCTTGCGGGAGTCGTCGGAGTGCCGGAGTTGGACGCATCGGAAGCCACGGGCGGTACAGGGGTCGGCGCGACCTTGCGCGGACCGGCACCAGCGGGCCGCGGCGCGCGAGGCGCTCCCGTGCGCGGCTTCGTGCCCCTCGGCCGCCGGACTGCAGTGGTCTCGGAATCCCCGGGCTCGGGCAGCCCGCTCGTGGGGGCCGGAGCCGAGGACGCGTCCATCGCTGGCGCGGTCGGGTCCTTCGACCACCGCTCCCTGTCGGGAATTCCTTCACTCACCGTCGGACACCTCCGGACCGCTTTGCAGGCTGCAACCGAGTCAACGGTACCGGAGGGAACACCCCGGTCCGAAACGTCTCCATCCTGTCTCGAGCCTTCTCCGGGTCCAGCGGCCAGCACCTGCGCCCACATCCGCCTCCAATCATCACGTCTCCTTCACCGTTCCTTCACAAACGGCCGAGATGCTTTCACGACCAGGCGATGGGAGTGACGTGTCGGACACACGAACAGGTACGCAGCAGAAAGAGCGTACGAAGCTGAGTCGCGCGCAGCGTCGACTCCGCGGCATGAAGCGGCTGAAAGGCTCGCGCCGGATCGTTCAGTTGGTGTTCGCGGCGTGGATCATCGTCGCCGCCGTACGGAATCAGGTTCTGAGCGGCTCCGAAAGCCCCTCGGTGGACGCGCTGTGCCCGTTCGGTGGGGTGGAGACGCTCGTCACGTGGATCACGACAGGCCACTTCATCAGCAAGACGCACCCGTCGAACCTGGTTCTCGGCCTTGCCGTCCTCGTGGCTGTCGTCCTTGTGGGCAACGTGTTCTGCGGCTGGATCTGCCCGTTCGGCGCCATCCAGGATGCCCTGACGTGGGTCCGGAAGAAGGCCCGGTTGCCTCAGCTGACCGTACCGGCGGGCTGGGACAAAGCACTTCGTTGGGGACGTTTNNGACTACGACCCGTACGTCACGCTGTTCGGCCTGCGGTGGCTCTTCGCGTTCAACGCGTCGACGATGTGGATCTCCATCGCGATCCTCGCCGTGATCCTTGGCGGATCGCTGGTCGTGGATCGCTTCTGGTGCCGCTACCTGTGCCCCCTCGGCGGCGTGTTCGCGATCCTCAGCAGGTTCAGCCTCGTACGTATCCGCCGGTCGCCCCAGGTCTGCACGGACTGCACGATGTGCGACAAGACATGCCCCGTCGGCATCGAGCCGAGCAAGGCCAAGCCGTTCGTCAGCACGGACTGCATCGGGTGCATGGACTGCGTCGCGGCGTGCCCGGTCAAGGGCGCGCTTCGCGTCGAGGGTCCGGTGCTGCTGGGCTTTCCGGTGCTCAAGGAGACCGAGCGTGCGTCCGCGAGTCCGCGCGAACGCGTCAGCGCCGGATCGAAGGACGCGTCATGACCAAGCTCACCTGGATCACACCGATCGTGTTCATCGCCGTCATGCTCGGAGGCGTCGGAGTGGCCCAGGCCACCGGCGCATGGATCACCTCCGGGAAGCAGGTCGTAGTGGCCGGACAGCTCACCGCCGACGACATCAAGGGGTCGATGACGCTGCAGCAGGCGGCGGACGGCGTGGGCATGCCGTTCGCCGAGCTTGTGACGCTCATCAACCCACCCGACCCGAGCCTGCTCACGCCGACCACGGCGTTCAAGGACCTCGAAGCGCTCGTGCCTGGGTTCGGGCTCACCGCCTTCCGGGAGACCCTGCGGACGTACCTCGCCGCGCGGAACGGCACACCCATCACCACGCCCACGACCACGCCCCCGCCGGTCCCGAGCCCCACGGCCGTCGCCTCGGCGATCCCGACGTCGACCCCGACGTCGACCGCCACGCACACCTCGACAGCGCAGGCGACCGGTACGGGGACAGGGGACGCGTCGATCAAGGGGTCGATGACGCTTCGACAGGTCGCCGACGCGAACCAGCTGCAGGTCGCGGTCCTCGTGGCTGAGTGCAGTCTTCCGTCCGACGTCAACGCCGACCTCACCCTGCGCGAGCTCTCCGACACGATCCCCGGGTTCGACGTCCAGGTCGTCAAGGACGCCGTCGCGCGGCTGCACTGAGCGGCTCGGGCTCCCGCGAGCGCGGCGCGGGTCCTCCAACCCGTGGGGAGGGAACAATACGGACATGGTGCGGGTACTGGTGGTCGACGACGAGGCCCAGATCCGGGTCGTCCTGCGGGCGTACCTGGAACGTGAGGGCTACACGGTCGAAGAAGCCGCCACGGGACGGGACGCCCTGACGCTCGCTGCGTCGTTCCAGCCCGACCTCGTACTGCTCGACATCGGCCTTCCCGACCTGGATGGCCTCGAAGTGCTGCGTCAGATCCGGATGACCTCGGAGGTGTACGTGGTGATGGTGACGGCCCGCGCCGAGGAGGTGGACCTCCTCGTCGGCCTCAGCGTCGGTGCCGACGACTACGTCGCCAAGCCGTTCAGCCCGCGCGAGGTGGTGGCACGCGTGAAGACCGTGCTGCGACGGGGGCGGAACATCGCGGAGGCTGCCGCGGCGGCGACACCCACGCCGATCGTGTCCGCCTGGCAGTTCGCCGACCTGACGATCGACCCGGAGCGACGCGAGGTACGAACGGGTGACGGGCTCGTGGAGCTTTCCGCACTGGAGTTCGACCTGCTCGCGGCGTTGGCGTCATCACCGGGTCGCGTCTTCTCGCGGGCCCAGCTCCTGGAGCGCGTGTGGGGCTACGCCTTCTTCGGTGACGAACGGGTGGTCGACGTCCACATTCGCAACCTGCGCCGGGCCCTCAGTGACGACGCGGCGTCCCCGGCCATCATCGGCACCGTACGCGGCGTCGGCTACAAGTTCCTCAAGGAGCAGGTATGAGACGCCTCGTCGTGAGGTTCACGTTGTCCCACCTGCTCGTCGCGGTCGTCGGGGGGCTCGTGACGTTCGTGGTCGTGTGGTGGCTGGCCCCTGCAATGTTCGACCAGCAGATGGGACTCGGACCGAACGCTTCGGGCCGGGGGACCGGCCAGGGGTACGGGCAGGCGTTACGCGCGTCCTTCGCTGCGGCCATCACCAACTCGCTCATCGTGGGCACCCTGACCGGCGCGGTGGTGGCGGCAGTCTCCGGCCTGCTGCTCGCACGCCAGCTGCTGCGACCGCTGGCCCGGGTCGGCACCGCCGTCGGAGAGCTGGCGCGCGGCAACTACACCCACCAGGTCCCCGTACCGCGGGAGACCGAGCTGGCATCGCTGGTGACCGACGTCAACGCGTTGGGGGCCGAGCTGCAGGCCACCGAGGAACGACGCCTGCACCTGCTCAGTGAGGTCGCGCACGAGATGCGTACGCCCCTGACCGTGATCGACGGGTACGTGGAGGCGATGATCGACGGCGTCCTGCCCGCCGAACCCGAGCGACTCGGGCAGGTGAGCACGGAGGTACGGCGCCTGCGCCGGCTCAGTGACGACCTCTCCGCCCTGTCGCGGGCCGAGGAGGGCCGACTGAACCTCGCGATCGGGCCGGTGGACCTCGACTCCCTGACCACTGGTGTGGTCGACCGTCTGCGGTCGCAGGCTGAGGACGCTGAGCTGACCCTCACGGCTGTCGCGGGCGCCGGGACCGTACAGGCCGATGCCGACCGGACCGTACAGGTGCTCACGAACCTCGTCGGCAACGCCATCCGGGCTACCCCGGCCGGCGGCCGGATCACGCTGACCGGGTCGCGCGTCGGAGGCCGAGTCAGCGTTCGCGTGGTCGACACGGGCGAGGGGCTCGCTCCCGCCGAGCTCGACCGCGTCTTCGAGCGCTTCTACCGCGTGCCCGGCTCGGCATCCGTGTCGGACGGGTCCGGGATCGGCCTCACCGTCTCCCGCGCGTACATGCGGGCTCAGGGCGGCGACCTCACCGTCGAGTCCGCAGGACCGGGCCAGGGTGCCATCTTCACCGCGACCTTCGCCTGATCCAGACCGCTCCCTGCGCCGACCTTCGAACATGCGAAAGGGCCGGGAGCAGAAGCTCCCGGCCCATGTGCGCTACGCCGATGTCGTACCTGAGGTCACGGGGTGACGCAGATCCCGGTGCCGTTGCCGTTGCCCTGGGTGCCGTTCATGCCGTACCCGGCGCGCGTGCCGTAGCCGACGCCCGTGCCTGCGCCCGCGGCGTTGCCCGCCGAGTTGGCGCGGTTCATGTTGCCCTGCGTGCCGTCGGCGACGTGCGTGGTCAGGATGCCGTTGGTCGCGTCGGTGAAGGCCTGCAGGTGCTGTTCGGAGCCGTTGAGCAGATTGCCGTAGACGCGGTCGATGTCGGCCTGCGTCGCAGTGTTCATCGCGTCCTTGACGTCGGCGATGTCACGGTTCTCCACGGCGACACCCACCTTGTACGCCTCGGTGAGCGAGATCTTCGACTGTGCGAGCAAGGAGTTGTACAGCTTCTGGATGTCGGCGTTCGCGTACACGCCGGCCGCCTTGCCCGCGGACGGGTCAGGCAGTCCGTACCGGGTCAGGAGCACGCGGATCGCGTCGTAGTGGCGCTGTTCGCTGGTCGTGATCGTGCTGAACGGCACGGCGTTGTTGTACTGCGCGGCGATGGCTGCGTACAGATCGCGGGCCATCCGCTCCTCGTCGCGGCTGAACGCCAGGTCGGCGGAGACCGCCGAGGTGATCGCCGTGGTGTCGCTGGGGACGTACGGGGAGGCCACGGCCGTCCACGCGCCCGCCGCGACGGCGAGCCCGCCCATGCTGATCGCGACCGTACGCAGAATGTTCTTGGTGAAGTTCGTTGTCATGTTCAGGTTCCTTCCTAGGTGATGATGACCTTCAGTCAATCGCCCGCGTATGAAGGCCCTCAGCTCCCGTTCGTGAAGGTTCCGTGTCGTCGGCAGTCTCGATCCTCTTCGTCGTCGCGCCATACTGGCCCCCGTGACACTCCTCGTCCTGACGTACCCGAACCTGAATCCGATAGCCCTGAAGCTCGGGCCGCTGGTGATCCACTGGTACGGGATCATGTACGGGCTGGCGTTCATCATCGGGTACGCGCTGCTGCGGCGCCGTGTGAGGTCCGCGCCGTACTCGGGCGAGCCCGCGTGGTCGATGGATGACGTCTCATCCCTGGTCTTCTACGCCGTCGGTGGAGTTCTGCTCGGCGGCCGCTTGGGCTACGTGCTGTTCTACAAGCCGACGTACTACTTCACGCATCCGCTCGACATCGTGATGATCTGGGATGGCGGGATGAGCTTCCACGGTGGGGCGATCGGCGTGATCATCGCGTTGTTCTGGTTCGCGCGGAACCAGCACCGGTCGTTCCTGACGGTTGCCGACCTGCTCGTTCCCATGGTGCCGATCGGGCTCGGGCTCGGCCGGATCGGCAACTTCATCAACGGCGAGCTGTGGGGCCGCCCCGCCCCGGCGTCGCTGCCATGGGCGATGGTCTTCCCGCAGGTGGACAGCACGCCCCGACACCCGTCCCAGATCTACGAGTTCCTGCTCGAAGGCGTGCTGCTGTTCGTCCTGCTTCAGCTCTACGACAGGCGCCGGCCCGCGGCCGGCTGCATCAGCGGCGCGTTCCTGCTGGGGTATGGGGTCTTCCGCTTCATCGCCGAGCACTTCCGCGAGCCCGACGCGTTCCTCGGCGTCCTCGGTCTCGGTCTCAGCATGGGCCAGTGGCTGTCCATACCGATGATCCTCGCCGGTCCCGCCTTGTGGTGGTGGAGCGTCCGCCGAGCCCGTACGCGGCCGACTGTGTCCGCGGCTGACGGAGCGGTCGAACGTCAGAGTGACGCTGTCACTGAGTGACCCGATCTCTGGACGGGCGTTCTAGCATCACTGCATGTCTGACCCCACGCCGTACATCCATTTCCCTGGTACAGCCCGCGCTGCCCTGACGTTCTACGCGGACGTGTTCGGGGGTGAGGTGCAGATGTTCACGCTGAGCGACTTCAACCGGACCGACGGCCCTGTGGACGCGATCGCGCACGGATCACTCACGGGCGGACCGGTGGCGCTGTTCGGCGCCGACGCCGTGGACGAGCCGGCGTTCCACAGCGAAGGCCTCATGCTCGCCCTGCTCGGTACCGCCGATCCAGCCACCCTCCGACAGTGGTTCACGCGGCTCAGCGAAGGCGGCCAGGTGGTCGACGACCTCCAGGTACGGTCCTGGGGCGCGACCGACGGACAGGTCGTCGACCNNTGTCACATGAGAAATTCTCAGCATTATTTGGGGTGAGTACATGGACACTCTCCTCGACGCTCGTCGAAGCCTGCCCAGCTCATCCGATGGCGTCGCTCCGCGGCGCGCGTCGATGACAGAACTGCCATCAGCGCGACTCGCACTGACCCGGATCCCTACGCTCGTTGACGTGTCAACCATTACGCGGGGCCGCAGCATGCCCGAGCAGGCCATAACGTCGCCTGCCCTGGGGGCCCCCGACGTACGGGTGTCGGCACGATCGGTGCAGCGGTTGCACCGGTTGCAGACGTCGATGAGGAACCTCCACCGCGACCTGCTGACCGTGCTCGCCTGGGGCTCGGTGGCGGCCGCACTGGGACTGTGGGTCGCCGACGGCGGCATCCAGGCAGTCACAACGGGTGCCAAAGCCCTTGTCGCTGCGGGAATCGTTACCGGACTCGTCGCCACCGACCTCATGGTGATCATGCTCGTCCTGGCCGCGCGCATCCCGTACATCGATGGCGCGATCGGACACGATCGTGCGATCGCGCTGCACAACAAGCTCGGCAAGTGGGTCCTGTTCGGACTGCTGTTCCACGGCCTGTTCCTGATCTTCGGCTATGCCGCCCAGCAATCGATCAGCGCCTTCTCGGAGTTCGCGTCGTTCCTCGGCGTCTCCGACCTCTTCTTGAGCATCGTCGGACTCGTCGCCCTGTCGGTCGTCGCCGTCACCTCGATCATGGCGGTCAAGCGCAGCCTGCCGTACGAGGTGTGGCACGCGATCCACCTCACGACGTACGCTGCCGTCGGCTTCTCGCTCCCGCATCAGTTCTCGGTGTCCGGCCTCTTCGCCCAGGGCACGTGGCAGCGCTGGTACTGGCTCGCGCTGTTCTCCGTGGTGGCCCTCGGCCTGCTGTCGTTCCGCTTCGTCTTCCCCCTCATCACCTCGTTCGAGCACCGCCTCGTGGTGACCCGCGTCGTGCTGGAGGACACCGACGTCGTCTCCATCGAGATGCGCGGCCGCGGCCTCGACCGTCTGGGGGCCGAGGCGGGCCAGTTCTTCGCGTGGCGCTTCCTGGGGCGAGGGCTGTGGTGGCATCAGCACCCTTTCTCTCTGTCTGCGGCGCCGACGAACGACACGCTGCGCATCACGATCCGGGCGCTCGGGCGCGGCACGGCCAAGCTTCTGTCCGTACGTCCCGGCACCCGCGTGGCCATCGAGGGGCCGTACGGGATCTTCACCGACGCGGCACGGTCGCAGCTCGGCGTCACTCTGGTCGGCATCGGGATCGGCATCGCCCCGATCCGGTCGCTGCTCGAGTCCACCTCTGTCGTTCCTGGTCTCGCGACAGTCATCCTGCGCGCGCACTCACCGGAGCAGCTGTACCTCGTCGACGAGATCGAGGCGCTGTGCCGGGCGAAGGGCGCTCAGCTCCTCGCCCTTGTCGGGCCGCGTAACGAGCGCGGTGAGCCCACGTGGCTGCCGGCGCAGTACGGGACGCTGCGCATCCACGACCTCGTACCCCACATCGCCGAGAGCGACCTGTACGTGTGCGGCCCGCAATCGGTCGCCGATCTTGTCATCGAGGACGCGCTGATGGCCGGTACGCCGAAGAGCGCGATCCATAACGAGAGGTTCTCCTGGTGAGCGCACGAGGCAAGGTTGCTGCTGTCGTCACGTCCGCAGGCATCCTGGCGGCGGCATGGTCCGCCGCGACGCTGGGCGGTGCGACCGCGATCGGCGCCCCCGCGGTGGCGGCCGACCCGACGTCGCTGACCACCGACGACCCGTCCGCCTCGGGCGCGGCTACCGACGCGAGCGCTACGCCCACCACGGCTGCGGCGTCCGCTGCCGTAGCTGCCCAGACATCAGCCGCAGCGACGAGCGCAGCGGCCCGTGCGGCGAGCTCTGCAGCCAGCAAGCCGGGTACGACCGTATCCGCCACGAAGGCGGGAACCACCGCCGCGGCCGCGACGACGGCCGCCAAAGCGACGACCGCAGCGACGACGGCGAAGGCGACCACCGC
>PMLO01000120.1 GCA_003158895.1 Propionibacteriaceae bacterium | reverse complement strand
GGAGAGCTCGCCGGCTTCCCCGCGTGAGCCTGGGGATGGCTTCCCTACGGCGCCGTCCGTGTCGGGTAGCGTGACAGGGTGGTTCCCGAGTCGGCTGGAGTCGTCGATCCCCTGAGCATCCTGGATGCTGCTGTGGCGTCGATCGGCGGCAGCGCGCGCGAGGGCCAGGTGGCGATGTGCCGCGAAGTCACAGAGGCCTTCGAGTCAGGTGAGCACGTGCTCGTGCAGGCCGGTACGGGGACGGGCAAGTCCCTCGGCTACCTCGCTCCGGCTTTCGCGCACGTCCTCAACTCGCCGGCGTCGCGGGTGGTGGTGGCCACGGCCACGTTGGCGCTGCAGACGCAGCTCGCGACCAAAGACGTACCGGTGATCATTGACGCCGTCGAGGCGATCACCGGGCGACGCCCCAAGGCGGCCCTGCTGAAGGGACGCTCGAACTACGCGTGCCTGCATCGCGTCCGCGAAGGAGTCGGGGAGGACCCGCAGCCCGGGCTGATCGCTGCAGGCGAGCTCGCCACGGCGCTGCGCGCGGTCGATGCGGCACCCGACTCGGTGCTCGGCGCCGAGGTTCTGGCACTTCGCGAGTGGGCCGAGGAGCAGGCCGAGAGCGGTGGACTCGCCGACCGTGACAACGCTCCGACACACACCCCTATGGCCTGGGCGCAGGTGTCGGTCCCGGTACGGGAGTGCCTCGGCGCGACCAACTGCCCGTACGGCGCGGAGTGCTTCGTCGAGCTGTCCCGCGACAGGGCCCGGGAGTCCGACCTCATCGTGACCAACCACGCGCTGCTCGCGATCGACGCCTTGCACGGCGGCACGGCACTGCCGGAGCACGACCTCCTCGTCGTAGACGAGGCGCACGAGCTGGTCTCCCGGGTCACCGGCGCGGCGTCCAGCGAGCTGAGCGCGCAGCAGATCGAGCGGGTTGTACGGCGGGCGCTCCCGTGGCTCACGGACACCGTGGGGATCGACTTCCTGGACGCGGCCGACACGTTCCGTACCGCCCTCGACCTCAGCGACCTCGGGCGTGTCATGGATCCCGCGTCGACGATGGCGTTGGCGTTCGCGCGCGTACGACAGGTGGCCAGGGCGGCGCTGTCGGACTTCAAGGCATCCACGACGAAGGGCGTCGACGCTGCGCGCGTGCAGGCGCAGGCGGTCGTGCAGGAGGTNNCGCTGGGCGGTGGTGGCACCCCTGAACGTGGCAGGGCTCGTCCGGGAGAGCATCCTTCCCGATGTCACCGCGGTGTTCACCTCCGCGACGCTGACGATCGGCGGAGGCTTCGACGCGCTGGCGCGGCAGCTGGGACTCGCCGGCGCCGCGAAGACCGAGGGAAGGCCAGCGCCCCGATGGCACGGGGTCGATGTCGGCTCACCGTTCGACTACTCCCGGCAGGGGATCCTGTACGTGGCCGCGCACCTCCCGCCGCCCAGTCGGGACGGACTCGGCGAGGCGGCGTTGGCGGAGATCGTGGAGCTCATCCGCGCAGCAGGCGGTCGTACGCTCGGCTTGTTCGCGTCGCACCGCAATGCGACAGCGGCCGCATCTCACGTCCGCACCGCCTTGCCTGATCTCACGGTGCTGTGCCAGGGGGACGCGCAGCTGCCGGAGCTCACGCGTCGTTTCATCGAGGAGCCCGAGACGTCGTTGTTCGGCACGTTGTCGCTGTGGCAGGGCGTTGACGTCCCAGGGGAGACCTGCCAGCTCGTGCTCATCGACAAGATCCCGTTCCCGCGGCCTGACGAGCCGCTCATGGTGGCGCGACAGGATGCGGTGACCGCCTCGGGCGGCAACGGCTTCATGCAGGTGGCTGCCACGCATGCCGGGCTGCTGCTGGCCCAGGGGAGCGGTCGGCTCGTCCGGCGCCTCAGCGACCGCGGCGTCGTAGCGATCCTCGACCCGCGGCTGATGACGGCGCGGTACGGGTCGTTCTTGCGCGCGTCGATCCCACCTTTCTGGACGACGACCGACCACGACCTGGCGATGGGTGCCTTGCGGCGGCTGGGCGCCCACGTGGCCTCTGCCCCGTCCGATCCGTCCCAGTCTGGTCAGGTGGCCGAGACGTCCTGACGGGCCCTTTCGATGAGGCGACCCAGCACCTGTTCCTCACGCGCCACCAAGTCGACGAGCTGATCGCTGAAACCTGCACCTGGGTTGGTGGGATCCGCATACAACGGCGCGTCGTGAATCGCCACTTCCACGTGGCTGAGTTCGCTGCTCAGTTCCCGAAGGTTGTCGCTCATGACGACCCAATACCCCCTATTTGCACGTCGAGACGAACTGATCGCTAGCCGTCAGAGTCGCCGCAGGACCGTGACGACCTTGCCGAGAATGCTCGCGTCGTTGCCGTCGATGGGCTCGTACGCAGGATTGTGCGGCAGGAGCCATACCTGACCGGGCGTGCGCTTGAACGTCTTGACCGTGGCCTCGTCACCGATGAGCGCGGCCACGATGTCGCCGTTCTCCGCGACGGGCTGACGGCGTACGACGACGTAGTCCCCGTCGCAGATGGCGGCGTCGATCATCGAGTCGCCGCGCACCTCGAGCAGGAAGAGATCTCCCTCTCCGACGAGCTGGCGGGGCAGTGCGAACACGTCCTCCACCTGCTGCTCCGCGAGGATGGGGCCGCCCGCCGCGATCCGCCCGAGCACCGGGACATGGACAGCGCGGGGGAGTGAGTCGTTGACGTCAGTGGGGTCGGCGTAGGGATCAGCGGACCGTGGGCGAGAACTTGGACCCTCGGGGAGCCGGACGTCCAGGGCGCGAGGGCGGTTGGGGTCCCGTCGGATGTACCCCTTGGCCTCCAGCTGGTGCATCTGGTGGGCCACGCTCGACGGGCTCGACAGGCCGGCCATCTTGGCCACCTCGCGCATGCTCGGCGGGTAGCCCTTCTCCTCAACGGAACGCTTGATCACCTCGAGGAGCAGACGCTGCCTCATGGTCAGGCCGTCAGCATCGACCGCACCCTCTGTGGGCATGGTCACCATCTTCGATCGACGCACGACATCGGCGATGTCGGCGTTCGACGGGCGTCCGCGCTTCACCTCAGGAGCGCGCCGGCGGTTCGTGGGGGGTTTGGTCTCGTCAGCCATGACTAGAAGATACGGCGTTCGAATTCCGGAATCAAACACCTGTTCGAGCGTGTCGCGGGGGTGGCGCCGGTCAGGACGACGCGAGGGCGTTCGGCGTTGGTGCCGCGGAAGGGGTCGACGAGGCGCTCGGAAGCTGGGTGACGGTCGGAAATGTCACAGGGCCGGCGGACTGACTCGACGAGGGGGAGAGCGAGGGGGCCGCGGGCGCGGTCTCAGTCACGGTCATGGTGGCCGTGGGGCTCGGGCGCGCAGTGACGGCCGTGGGACTGGCCACCACCACTCTGGCCGCGACGGACTGGAGCTGGTCGGTGCCGGGAGACAGGTTCCTCCCGAGTCCCAGCTGTAGTAGCAGGAGGCCGGCGATTCCGAGGGCGAATCCCGCACCCACGGTGACAGCTCCGCGGACCCATCCGCTCCACGGTGCCCGCGTGGTCGCTGGATCGGCATTCTGGACGGCGACCGTGTCTATGGGGACCGCGCCGACGCCGGTGCGTCGGCGATTGGCGAGTGCGAGCGCCGCAGCTCGGCTGCGATGTACGGACGCCCTGATCGTGGTCGCCGTGACGGCAGCCACCAGGCTGCCTACGGCCGCGCCGATGACCGTACCGCTGAGACCGAGCTGCCCACCGATCACGGCGGCGATGGCTGCGGACCCCGCACCTGCGAGGAGGCTTACCGGGTGGAGCGGGGAGTCAGCCGAGAGCGTCTTACGCGTCGTGGGTGACTCGGGCTCGTCGCTGATCTGTCGGGGGGACGAGGTCGGCATTCGGTGACACACACTCCTGGTTCGGGTCGTCGGGGCGCCCGAGGGGTCGCGCCGTCACGTCCACCGTGCCACCTGAGCACGGCTCAGACAAACGCGAAGCACCTGTGCAAAAACTGTCAGAGGTGTCGTGTGTAGTGATCTCAGAAGACGCGACACGCCGAAAAGAACAGGTGTTTGATTCGACCGTGCTGATGGAATAGAACTGTTTCGAACACCTGTTCGACCGAAAGGACCACCGATGAGCACTCTGCCTATCACGAGCCCAGTGCCGATCACGAGCC